>NZ_JBVVPQ010000063.1:0-40689 GCF_055811695.1 Bradyrhizobium sp. MI1.3
CCGAGGCCGCACAAAAAAATACCCCATATCGAGCCTCACTCCCGCTCGGCCAATTAAGCAAAGCCCTCGCTTGCGGGGGAGGGTTGGGGTGGGGGTGTCTCCGCGTCGGGATTGTCGAGAATTGCGGAGGATGCCCCCGTGTGGTGAGAGCCCTCACCCGCCGCGCGCGGGACGATGCTTCGCATCGCCCGGGGCGCGTCGGCCTCTCCCGCAAGCGGGAGAGGCGGAGCAAGCCGCGTGGTCCTCGTGCACCATATGCGATTGCCCTGACTGAACGCCGGATCCCTCGGCTTGATTTCTCGGAGGCCTCAATCCAGACTGCATCCCTGGATTGAACAACGTATTCGCACCACGCCGCGAATACCCTGGCATCCCGCCGATCGAGAGCACGTCATGCGTCCGACCGAAATTGCGATCTCGAACTATCGCTCCATTCGGCGGCTCTCCATACCCATCCATCCCTTGTCGGTGTTTGTCGGTGAAAATGGCGTCGGCAAATCCAATCTCTACAAGTCCTTGTCGCTGCTGCGCGACGCGGCGACCGGTCAAATCACCCGCACGATCGCCGATGAAGGCGGATTGAATTCGGTCTGCTGGTCCGGCATTCGCAAAAAGGGCGAAGACGGGCGGCTGCGGCTGTCGGCCACATTCGACAGCATGAGGTATTCCATCGAGCTCGGGTTTCCGAGCCCGCTTCAGGCCGCGTTTTCCGGCGAGCCGATGATCAAGGCTGAAACGATCGAAACGACACGCGGCAAACGCACGGTCAAGCTGATGGAGCGGATCAATTCGCTTATCAGCGTCCGTGGCGAGAGCGGCGCCTGGAACGCTCACAAGGATGCGGTGCTGCCGTCAGAGACCGCGCTTGCGGCTTTTTCCGATGGCAAGCAATGTCCGGAAATCGACCTGATCAGAAATGCGATGCTGGGCTGGCGATTCTATCATGACTTCCGCACTGATCCGGCGTCACCGATACGAAAGCCTTGTCTCGCGATCGCGACGCCCTCGCTCAGCGCCGATGGAATCGATTTGGCGGCCACCCTGGCGACCCTCTATGTCATTCGGGAAGACGCCAACGACCTGCAGGACGCGATCCAGGATGCATTCCCGGGTGCCGAACTCCGCGCATGGGAAGAAAATGGCAGGTGTGAATTCGATCTGCAATTGCCGGATATGCCGCGGCCGTTCAGGGCGCATGAACTATCCGATGGGACGCTGAAATACATCTGCCTGCTCGCGGTGTTCATGGGCTATCGGCTGCCGCCGTTCATTGCGCTGAACGAACCCGAGACCAGCCTGCATCCGTCGCTGCTGGCGCCGCTGGCCCGGCTCGTCGCCAAGGCATCACGCCGCGCCGACATCTGGATCGTCACCCATTCGGAACAGTTGATGGACGCGCTGCGAAGCGAGAGTTCGGTCCCGCTCCGCCGGGTGATCAAGTCGAAGGGCGCCACGGCGATCGAGGGCCTGACCATCGGCGGTGAATATCGCGACGACGAGGACGACGAGGAATCCGACGAGGACGACGATTCTTAACCGTCGTAGATCGAGCTGTCGTGCTACTGCGGCCTACTTCCGCAAAATCTTCGCCAATTCCCCGTGCACGAACTCATTCCCGCACACGACATTGCCCGTCACCAGGGCATCGCCCGGCGTGTCGATGTCGGTGATCGTGCCGCCGGCCTCGCGCAGCATGATCATGCCTGCCGCGATGTCCCAGGATTGCAAATTGCGCTCCCAATAGCCGTCGAGGCGGCCCGCCGCGACGAAGGCGAGGTCGAGGGAGGCGGCGCCGAAGCGGCGCAGGCCGGCGACGCGCTCTTGCATCGCGGTCATCTCGCGGCGGAATTCCTCGTGGTCGCCGCGGCCGATATGGGGCAGGCCGCAGGCCACCACGCATTCGTTGAGCTGGCGGCGGCCGGCCACGCGCAGGCGCTGGTCGTTGAGGAAGGCGCCCTTGCCGCGCTCGGCAATGTAGAGCTCGTCATTGGCGGGATTGTAGATCACGCCGGCGATGATCGTGCCTTCGCGCGAAAGCCCGATCGAGATCGCGAATTGCGGGATGCCGTGCAGGAAGTTGGTGGTGCCGTCGAGCGGATCGACGATCCAGGTGTGGCTCTTGTCGGAGCCCTCGCGCGTGCCGCCTTCCTCGCCGATGAAGCCGTAACCGGGCCGCGCCTTGGCGAGGTCCTGGTAGAGGATCTCCTCGGCGCGCTTGTCGGCCAGCGAGACGAAATTCGCCGGCCCCTTCAGCGAGACCTGGAGATGCTCGATCTCGCCGAGATCGCGCTTGAGGCTGCGGCCGGCGCGGCGCGCGGCCTTGACCATGACGTTGATAGTTGCGGAATACAGCATGAGCTTCCGGTCTTGATCGGGGGAAATGGCGCGAAATCGCACCTGTTTGAGGGATGGGGTGCCCTGCGGGGGCCTCAACGTCAAGTCATTTGGCCCCGAGCCATTTCCTGGCGGCAGCCTCGGCCTTGGCCCGGTCCTCGGCCGGCAGATCGGACAATTGCTTGTCCAGCTCCGGATCGCCCTTGCCGGCGGTCTTGGCCACCAGATGCCATTTGAAGCCCTCGACCTTGTCCACGGCCGTGCCCATGCCGTTGATCAGCACCCAGGCCAGCCGGTTCTGCGCGATCGCGCTGCCCTGGCGGGAGGCCTTGCGGAGCAGGGCTACGGCCGCCGGCTGGTTCTTCGGCGTGCCGGTGCCGTTGAACAGCGCGATGGCGTATTCGACCTCGGCATCGACATTGTCGGTCAGCGTGGCGACCTGGAGCAGACGCACCGCCCGTTCCAAATCCTTCGGCACGCCGGTGCCTTCCTTGTAGAAGGTCGCGAGCGCGTATTGCGCCTCGGGCAGGCCGGCATCAGCCGCCTGGCGCAGCAGCTCGGCGGAGCGCTTGACGTCCTGCGGCAGGGTCTGGCCGTCGAGATAGAGCAGCGCGAGGTTATAGGCCGCCTTGGGCTCGCCGAGCTTGGCGGCGGACGCCATCAGCTTGACCGCCTCGTTTTTGTCGACCGGGCCGCCGCGGCCGGACATTCTGAGCATAGCGAGCGCGAACATCGCCTCGCGGTCGCCGGCGTCGGAGGCGCGCTTGTACCATTGCAGCGCCTTGGCGTAGTCGCGCCGGATTCCCATGGCATTGGAATAGAGCTCACCCAGCATGGTCATCGCCTTGGCATCGCCGGTTTCGGCACGGGCGGTGGCGAGTTCGAAGGCGGTCTTGTACTGGCCGCGCTGATAGGCGCCGTACACCAGATCGACGTTGGGATTGTCGGTCGGAGGCGCAGGGATCACGGTCGCGGCCGGAGCCTGCTTTGGGGAGGCTGAAGGTTTGGGGGACGCTGAAGGCTTTGGTGCCGGGGCCGCTTCCTTCTTCTTGGTGATGGTGTGCGGCGTGGCCTTCGGCTTGTCCTTGGTTTTCTCGGCCGAAGGGCTTGGCGTTGCCACGGGCGGCGTGATCTGGAGCTGCGCGGCCGCGGGCACTGTGAGCAGCAGCGTGGCCAGGATGGTGATGCGCGGGAGCTTCATGACGGGCGCTAGCCGTGCTCCTGACCCGCAGGATTTTGGCCCGCAAGCGCCGTCGCATGAGCATTCTTGATCGCAGCGTCGATCTCGACCAGCGCGGCCTTGGGTCCGCGCGGATCGGCCCAGATCAAGTCGTCCACCAGCACGAAATCGGCGCCGCTGGCGGCGAATTCGCGGGCCTCCTCCAACGACAGGGCAAAGCCGACGCAGGGCGGCTCGAACAGCTCGGCCCACCAGTCCAGCCGTTCGGCGATCGCTTGCGACGACGGCCGCTGGCCCTTTGCGTCGGGCTCGCCGAACAGAACGTAATCCGCGCCGATCTCGCCCGCATCCATGGAATGGTGCCGCGTCGTCAGCCCGCCGACGCCGGCGATGCGATCGGGCTTGAGCGATGGCAGCGCCTCTTTCAGCGCGGCGATGCCGGGCAGGTGCGCGCCGTCGGCGCCGCCGCGTGCGACGAGCTCAGGATGGCCGTCGACGAGCAGCGCGGCGCCCGCTTTCTGAACCGGCGGCGCTAGCGCCTTGATCCGGGAGATCATGGTGCGCTGATCGGTCTCCTTCAGGCGCAGCAGCACGGCCGCGACGTCGGCGGCGGCGAGCAGACCGGGCAGCTCCGTGAGAAGCGAAGCGGGATCGTCGACGACAGGCGTCGCGAGATAAAGGCGCGGCGCCGGGCGCGGCGGAGGAGATTTGTTCGACAAGATCTAGGCCGCTTTCTTTTCCAGGCTGCTTTGCCATTCGCCTTTGGAGGCGAGGCCATTCATTCGCGCGCGGTGACTGAATGCGCTTTGTCCGGCCGCGACGTTCTCGGCTTTGCCCGACCAGGCCTTCTGCGGCGCGGCCTGCAGTGCGCGACCGTAGGAGAAGGTCAGGCCCCAGGGCAGGGGCCCGCGCTTGTGCATGGAGTTGAGATGCGCCGTTGCCTCTTCATCCGACTGGCCGCCGGAGAGGAAGGCGATGCCGGGTACCGCCGCGGGCACGCACGCCCTAAGCAGCCGTATCGTCTTCTCCGCGACCTCCTCGATGGAAGCCTGCTTCGGGCATTTTTTGCCTGAGATGGCCATGTTCGGCTTCAGCACCATGCCCTCGAGCGCGACGCGCTGCACGCGCAATTCCTGAAACGTCTTGTTGAGCACACGGCTCGTCACCTCATAGCAGCGATCGATGTCGTGATCGCCGTCCATCAACACTTCGGGCTCGACGATCGGCACGATCTGCGCGGCCTGGCACAGCGCTGCATAGCGCGCCAGCGCGTGGGCGTTGACGCTGATCGCGGTCATTGAGGGGATGCCGCTGCCGATATCGATCACCGCGCGCCATTTGGCGAAGCGCGCGCCGCGCTCGCAATATTTCTTCAAGCGCTCGGCGAGCTTGTCGAGCCCGACGGTGACGAGCTCTCCCGGGCACATCGGCAGGGGCTGCGTGCCCTCGTCGACCTTGATGCCGGGAATGGCGCCGGTCTGTTCGATCAGCTTGACCAGGGGCGTGCCGTCCTTTGCGTTCTGCCAGATCGTCTCGTCATAGAGGATGACGCCGGAGATGTACCGGCTCATGGCTTCGTTCGAGCGGAACAGCATCTCGCGATAGTCGCGGCGGTTCTCCTCGGTCGATTCCACGCCGATCGCGTCGAAACGCTTCTTGATGGTGCCGGAGGATTCGTCGGCGGCAAGGATGCCCTTGCCGGGCGCGACCAGAGCGGTCGCGATCCTGTTGAGCTCAGTCAGATTCATCGAGATGTCCTCCCAAAACGATTCTGCCCTTGCCGGTGAAAATAGACCGTTCTCGGGCAAATGCCGAGTTAACGTTCGTCGCAGGGTAAGGGGGAGGGCTTGTTCACCTCTCCCCGCCTGCGGGGAGAGGTCGGATCGCCCTTGCGATCCGGGTGAGGGGGTACAGGTCCCGCAGTCATCTCATCTGCGGAGAGAGCCCCTCACCCCAACCCTCTCCCCGCGAAGGGCGGGGAGAGGGGGAGGATAGAGCAGCTTCACGCCACCTTCGGGGCGAGCTCGCCCTTGGCGTAGCGCTTGGCCATCTCGGCCGTGGTCAGCACCTTCTTGATCTTGGAGGCTTGGCCTGCGGTATTGAATTCCTGGAGCCGCTGCTTGCACAGCTTGGTCATCGCTTCCATCGCGGGCTTCAGGTATTTGCGCGGATCGAACTCTTCCGGATTGTCCTTGAGCACTTTCCGGATTTGGCCGGTCATCGCCATGCGGTTGTCGGTGTCGATGTTGATCTTGCGCACGCCGTTCTTGATGCCGCGCTGGATCTCGGCGACAGGCACGCCCCAGGTCGGCTTCATCTTGCCGCCATAGGCGTTGATGATGTCCTGGAGGTCCTGCGGCACCGACGAGGAGCCGTGCATGACGAGATGCATGTTCGGCAGCTTGCGGTGGATCTCCTCGATCACGTTCATGGCGAGGATGTCGCCGTCGGGCTTGCGGGTGAATTTGTAAGCACCGTGAGACGTCCCCATCGCGATCGCGAGCGCGTCGACCTGGGTCTCCTGGACGAACTTCACGGCTTCATCCGGATTGGTCAGGAGCTGGTCGTGGCTGAGCTTGCCCTCGGCGCCGTGGCCGTCTTCCTTGTCGCCCATGCCGGTTTCGAGCGAGCCGAGCACGCCGAGTTCGCCCTCGACCGAGATGCCGCCGAGATGGGCCATGTCGGTCACGGTCTTGGTGACGCCGACATTGTAGCCCCAGTCGCCGGGGGTCTTGCCGTCAGCCTTGAGCGAGCCGTCCATCATGACCGAGGTGAAGCCGGCCTGAATCGCGGTCATGCAGGTTGCCGGCTCGTTGCCGTGGTCGAGATGCACGCAGACCGGGATGTGCGGATAGATCTCGGTCACCGCGTCCATCATGTGCTTGAGCATGACGTCGTTGGCGTAGGAGCGCGCACCGCGCGAAGCCTGGATGATGACGGGCGCGTCGACCTGGTTGGCCGCGTCCATGATCGCCAGCGCCTGCTCCATGTTGTTGATGTTGAAGGCCGGGACGCCGTAATCGTTCTCCGCCGCATGGTCGAGCAATTGACGCAACGTGATCCGAGCCATCTGTGTTTTTCTCCCGTTTGGGCCTGCAAGGCCACTGCTTGAAGGCGGCTGACGACTTGCCGACCGATTACTTGGTGCGCAGAACTTCGACGCCGGGCAGGGGCTTGCCTTCCATCCATTCAAGAAATGCGCCACCGGCTGTCGAGACATAGGTGAACTGACCGGCCACATGGGCCTGATTGAGGGCCGCGACGGTGTCGCCGCCGCCCGCGATCGAGATCAGCTTCTTGGCCTTGGTGCGCTCGGCGGCATGCTTGGCGGCGGACATCGTGCCGCGGTCGAACGGTTGCATCTCGAAGGCACCGAGCGGTCCGTTCCAGACCAGCGTCGCCGCATCGTCGATGGCGGCATGGACACGTGCGATCGACTGCGGACCGACGTCGAGGATCATGCCGTCGGCCGGGATTGCGTCGAGGCCATAGGCGTGCGACGGCGCGTTGGCCGCGAAATGATAGGCGACGGTGGCATCGACCGGCAGGATGATGGCGCAGTTGGCGGCTTCCGCCTTTTCCATGATGCGCAGCGCGGTCGCGGCGAGATCCTTCTCGGCCAGCGACTTGCCGATGCCGACGCCCTGGGCGTGCAGGAAGGTGTTGGCCATGCCGCCGCCGATCACGAGCGCGTCGACCTTGGTCACGAGGTTTTCGAGCAGGTCGATCTTGGTCGAGACCTTGGCGCCGCCGATGATCGCGATGACGGGCTTGGTCGGTGAGCCCAGCGCCTTCTCCAGCGCGACCAGTTCGGCCTGCATGGTGCGGCCGGCATAGGCGGGTAGCTTGTGGCCGAGGCCTTCGGTCGAGGCGTGGGCGCGGTGCGCGGCCGAGAACGCGTCATTGACCCAGATGTCGCCGAGTTTTGCGAGCTCCGCGACAAAGGCCGGATCGTTCTTCTCTTCCTCTTTGTGGAAGCGGGTATTTTCGAGACAGAGGATGTCGCCGTCGTTCAGCGCCGCCACGGCCTTGGCCGCGGGCTCGCCGATGCAGTCGTCGGCGAAGCCTACGGGCTTCTTCACGACCTTCGACAGCGCCTCGGCAACGGGCTTGAGCGAGTCCTTGCCATCGCGCCCTTTCGGCCGGCCGAAATGCGCGAGCAGGATGACCTTGCCGCCCTTGTCGGAGATTTCGGTGATGGTCGGCGCGACGCGCTCGAGCCGGGTCGCGTCGCTGACGCGACCGTTCTCCATGGGCACGTTGAGATCGACGCGCAGCAGGACGCGTTTGCCCTTCACGTCGACGTCGTCGAGGGTGCGGAATTTGTTGGTCATCGGAGGCCCTTGTCCCGGGCGCACCGCGGCGCGTAGTGCCGCCGTGCAGAACCGGGACCCAAATTGCGGCGAGTCCCGCGGTTGAATGGGCCCCGGCTCTGCGACGCAGCGCTTCACGCTGCATCGCGTCCGGGACACGAGAGCGGAGTTAGATCACCTTCGCCATCGCGACGGCGGTGTCCGCCATGCGATTCGAGAAGCCCCACTCGTTGTCGTACCAGGACATCACGCGCACCAGCGTGCCGTTCTGCACCTTGGTCTGGTCCATGTGGAACGTCGAGGAGTGCGGGTCGTGGTTGAAGTCGATCGAGACGTTCGGCGCGGTGGTGTAGCCGAGGATGCCCTTGAGCTGCTGCTCGGAGGCACGCTTCATCGCCTCGTTGATTTCCTTCGGATCGGTGGCGCGCTTGGCCACGATCTTGAGGTCGACGACCGAGACGTTCGGGGTCGGCACGCGGATCGCGACGCCGTCGAGCTTGCCCTTCAGTTCCGGCAGCACGAGGCCGATCGCCTTGGCGGCGCCGGTCGAGGTCGGGATCATCGACATCGCAGCCGCACGGCCGCGATAGAGATCCTTGTGCATGGTGTCGAGCGTCGGCTGGTCGCCGGTATAGGCGTGGATCGTGGTCATGAAGCCGGTCTCGATGCCGACGAGGTCGTTCAGCACCTTGGCGATCGGCGCAAGACAGTTGGTGGTGCAGGAGCCGTTGGAGACGACCAGATGTTCCCGGGTCAGCGTGTCGTGGTTGACGCCGAAGACGATGGTGGCGTCGGCGCCGTCGGCGGGCGCAGAAACGAGAACGCGCTTGGCGCCGGCGGTCAGATGCGCGGAGGCCTTGTCCTTCGAGGTGAAGATGCCGGTGCATTCCATCGCGATGTCGATGCCGAGATCCTTCCAGGGCAGCTTCGAGGGATCGCGCTCGGCGGTCACCTTGATCTTGTTGCCGCCGAGGCTGATCGTGTCGCCATCGACGGTCACGGTGCCGGGGAAGCGGCCGTGGACGCTGTCGAAGCGAAGCAGATGCGCGTTGGTCTCGACCGGGCCGAGGTCGTTGATGCCGACGACCTCGATGTCCTTGCGGCCGGACTCAGCGATGGCCCGCAGGATGTTGCGGCCGATGCGACCAAAACCGTTGATTCCGACGCGGACTGCCATGTTTCGTCTCCTTCAATGACCGTTGTCATCCCGCACAACGCGCTAGCGCGCCTGCGAGGGTTTTTTTAGGGCGGACGCCCGGTTCGGCCGGGCGGGGCTTGATCATATGAGAGTTAGGTAGTCCTTTTTTTCGGCAATCTCAACTCTCAGGAAACGCGTTTCAGAACGGCGTTAACCGCGGCCTCGGCGGTAATGCCAAAGTGCTGGAATACCTTGTTGAGAGGGGCGCTGGCGCCGAAGGAGTGCATGCCGATAAATTCGCCATCCTGGCCGATGACGGCGTCCCAGCCCCAGCGCACGGCGGCCTCGATCGCGACCTTGATGGGGGCGTTGCCGATGATCTCGTCGCGGCGCTCCTTTGGTTGCGCTAACAGGAGCTCAAGCGAGGGAACCGAAACCACCCGGGTCGGAATGCCGCGCTCGGCGAGCTGCTTCTGGGCGGCCACGGCCATCTCCACTTCGGAGCCCGAGGCGAACAGCGTCGCCTTTGCTTCGCCCTGGGCGGCCACCAGTTCGTAGGCACCAAACCGGCAGGGGCTTTCGTTCGGTGCGGTGGTGCGCAGCTGGGGCAGGTTCTGACGGGTCAGCGCCAGCACCGTCGGGCCGTCGATGCGGTTGAGCGCGAGCTCCCAGCACTCGGCAACCTCGATGGAATCGCACGGGCGGAACACGCGCATGTTGGGAATGGCGCGCAACGCTGAGAGATGCTCGACCGGCTGATGGGTCGGGCCGTCTTCGCCGAGGCCGATGGAATCGTGGGTCATCACATAGACGACGCCGGTGCCCATCAGAGCGGCAAGGCGCATTGCCGGCCGCGCATAATCGGTGAACACCAGGAAGGTCGCGCCGTTCGGCGCAAAACCACCGTGCAGGAAGATGCCGTTCATCGCCGCGCACATGCCGTGCTCGCGGATGCCGTAATGGATGAAGCGGCCCTTCGGCGTCTTGGCCGAGAACGCGGTTGCCGACTTCGCCTTGTTGTTGTTGGAGCCGGTGAGGTCGGCCGAGCCCGCCAGAAATTCCATCGGCATCGCGCCAGCAATCACTTCGATCACGGCTTCGGAGGATTTGCGGGTCGCCGCATTCATCGGCTTTTCCAAGAGCTCCTTCTTGTAGCCTTTGAACGCCTTCGCCAGCGCCGCTGGGCGCTCGTGGCGCAGCCGTCGCTCGAACTCGGCGCGCTTGCGGCTGCCGAGTTCGCCGAGCCTTGCTTCCCATTCCTGTCGTGCCGCCGCGCCGCGGCTGCCGGCCGCGCGCCAGGCCTTGAGCACGTCGTCGGGCACCGAGAACGGCTCCAGCGAAATGCCGAGATTTTCCTTGGCGGCCTTGAGTTCGTCGGCACCGAGCGCTTCGCCGTGCACCTTGTTGGTGCCGGCCTTGTGCGGCGCGCCGAAGCCGATGGTGGTGCGGCAGGCGATCAGCGTCGGCTTGTTTGATTTCTGAGCGCGCGTGATCGCGGCTGATATCGCAGCCTGGTCATGACCGTCGATCTTCTCGGCCGCCCAGCCGCACGCCTTGAACCGCTTCACCTGGTCCACGGAATCGGAAAGCGAGGTCGGACCGTCGATCGAGATGCCGTTGTCGTCGTAGAGCACGATCAGCTTGTTGAGCTTCCAGTGCCCGGCCAACGCGATCGCTTCCTGCGACACGCCTTCCATCAAATCGCCGTCGGAAGCGATCACATAGGTATGGTGATCGACGATCTTTTTGCCGAACTCGGCGGCGAGCATCTTCTCGGCGAGCGCCATGCCGACAGCGGTGGAAATGCCCTGGCCGAGCGGACCGGTGGTGGTCTCGATGCCCTTGGTGTGGCCGTGCTCGGGATGTCCCGGCGTCAGCGACCCCAACTGGCGAAAGTCCTTGAGCTGGTCGATCGTCATCTCGGGGCTGCCGATCAGATACAGCAGCGAATAGATCAGCATCGAGCCGTGCCCGGCCGAGAGCACGAAGCGGTCCCGGTCCGGCCAGTCCAGCGCGGCGACGTCGAATTTCAGGAATTGCGTGAACAGCACGGTCGCCATGTCGGCGGCGCCCATCGGCAGGCCCGGATGACCCGATTTCGCCTTCTCGACGCCGTCCATGGCGAGGCCGCGGATCGCATTGGCCATACGGTTGTGGTCGACCTGCGTCATGTCTGAAAATCCGTCTGAAATGAGGCGCTTGTGGCTGGATTTGGCCGCGCCGGAAGGAGCCTTTCGGCCGCTGGGGTCGCGGCTGGGATAGCATCTCGGTTCCGACAGGCCAAGGCAATCAAACGCCGGTTTGGCCGCAAAAGTTGCTTAGCAGTGCATAGTTTCGTGGCGGCGTTGCGCTCCGCTAGCTTGCCACGTAAATTTCTGCTTCTAACCGCTTGCCGAACCGAGTCTTTTGCCGGACGGCAAGCCCCCAGGGGATAGGCCACAGGTTCCGCCGCTGACTGCATGAACGATCGCGTATCCAACAGCTCTGCCATGACCGAGTCCTCGGCCGTCGAGATCGAGATCGCGACCCGCAGGCTCATGGCGGCGCTCGACTCGCTCGAAAGCGCGGTGGAGCGGCGGCGCGACGCCGATCGCGACGAGAACGAGCTCGCGGCGCGGATCCAGGCGCTGGGCGCGGACCGCTCGCGGCTTGCCGACGAGCTCGACGGCGCGCTGGTGAAGGCGCGCAAGCTCGAGCGCTCCAGCCGCGAGATCTCCGATCGGCTGGATTCCGCGATCGTTACGATACGTTCGGTGCTCGATACCGGAGAGGACGGATGAGCCACATCAACGTCACCATCAACGGCCGGCAATACCGCATGGCCTGCGAGGAAGGCCAGGAGGTGCGGCTGCTCAAGCTCGCCGAAAGCCTGGAGACGCGGATTCAGTCGCTGCGCGGAAAGTTCGGCGAGATCGGTGATGCCAGGCTCACCGTGATGGCGGCGCTGACCGTCTGCGACGAATTGGTCGATGCCGGCAATCGCATCCGCACCATGGAGCAGGAGCTGACCGAGTTACGGGATTTCCGCAACGCCGCCGTCGAGCGCGCCCGGTTGACCCAGACCGCGGTCGTGAACGCACTGAACTCCGCGGCCGAGCGCATCGAGAAATCGACCCAGGTCCTGAACCGCACCGTCGGCAACGGGATCGCCATCGGCTGACCCTTCACCGGGCTGGCGATTCGTCAGCATCGTTGTTACATTGCCCAAGCGGGGCTGCGACGCGCGTCAGGAGCCATTATCCCCGGGGCCTTATCGATCCTTTAGGGAACTGTCCCTGGCCGGGCCCGTGGGCTCGGACATATGGTGCCCACCTACTTTCGTAGGGAACTCCGGGATCGAGTGCTTCAACGGCGTTCGCGGCTTCGCACTTTTGTATTCGTCCTCCTGGTTCGTGCCTCTCGAATTGCGTTCCCGACAACCGGCAGTGTCATGCCCCGCGAAGGCGGGGCATCCAGTACGCCGCGGCGTCGATGTTTGATCACTGGCGTCTCTGGGATACTGGATCACCCGCCTTCGCGGGTGATGACGGCGGAGCAAGCGCACATGTCCAACACCAAAGCCGAACTCCGCGCCAAAGCCCTCGCGGCGCGCGATGCGCTGAGCGAAAAGAAACGCACCGCCGCCGCCGCCAAGCTCGCCAAGCGCGGGCTGCCGTTCCAGCTCCTGCCCGGCAGCATTGTGTCAGGCTATTCGCCGATCCGCAGCGAGATCGATCCGATGCCGCTACTGAAGACGCTCGCAGAGCAGGGTGCCCGGCTCGCACTGCCTTGCGTCACCGCGCGCGGCCAGTCGCTGATCTTCCGCATCTTCAATCCGAACGATCGCCTGATGCTCGGCCCGCTCGGCATTCCCGAGCCGTCGCCTGGGGCCGCTGAAGTCATTCCCGACATCATGCTGACGCCGCTCGCTGCCTTCGATCGTCTCGGCCACCGCATCGGCTATGGCGCGGGGCACTACGACCACACCTTCGCGCATCTGCGAAAAACCAAGACCATCGTCGGCATCGGGCTCGCTTTTGCAGCGCAGGAGATCAAGGCGGTTCCGGCACTATCCCACGACGTCGCGCTGGATTATGTGCTAACGGAATCCGACGTATTCGATTTCCGGAGTTCTGAAGTTGCGCATTCTGTTCGTGGGTGATGTCGTCGGCCGTGCCGGGCGCAATGCCATCGCCGAATATCTGCCCGGCATGGTCAAGGACTGGTCGCTCGATTTCGTCGTCGTCAACGGCGAGAATTCCGCCGGCGGCTTCGGCATCACGGAAGCGATCTATCAGGAGTTTCTCGATGCCGGCGCCGACGCGGTGACGCTCGGCAATCACTCATGGGACCAGCGCGAAGCACTCGTATTCATCGAGCGCGCCGAGCGTTTGGTGCGGCCGGCGAACTATCCGCGCGGTACGCCCGGCCGCGGCGCCGCATTGGTCGAGACCAAGAACGGCAAGCATGCGCTCGTCGTCAACGCTTTGGGCCGCGTCTTCATGACCCCGTTCGACGATCCCTTCGCAGCGCTGGAGCGCGAGCTCGGCGCCTGCCCGCTCGGCATCGCTGCGGACGCCATCGTCGTCGACTTCCATTGCGAGGCGAGCAGCGAGAAGCAGGGCATCGGCTTCTTCTGCGACGGCCGCGCCAGCCTCGTCGTCGGCACCCACACCCATGTGCCGACCGCCGACCACCAGATCCTGTCAGGCGGCACCGCCTACATGACCGATGCCGGCATGACCGGCGACTACGATTCCATCATCGGCATGCAGAAGGAAGAGCCGCTGCGGAGGTTCACCTCCGGAATCCCGTCAGGCCGCTTCGAGCCGGCGGCGGGCGCGGCGACGCTCAGCGGCGTCGCCGTGGAGACCGATGACGCGACAGGGCTCGCACTGCGGATTGCACCGGTGCGCGCGGGCGGCCGGCTGGAGCCGGCGACGCCGAAATTCTGGTTGAGCTGAGTTCTCGCGTAGCTCGCCACACACTCAGTGTCGTCCTGGCGAAAGCCAGGACCCATTACCACCGGCCGTGGTAATGGGCAGGCTCGCGGTCGAGGGCATCGCGCCAAACAGACAGTTGGGGTAATGGGTCCTGGCTTTCGCCAGGACGACAATGGGGCCTACTCCGCCGTCTGCTCCCTCAACCCCGCCACATCCTTCGCCGTCAGCTTGGACCCCTTCGTCCCGAACCGTGCCGTGACATAATTCGCCACCGCCGCAATCTCGTCGTCGCTATACGCGTCACCGAACGCCGGCATCGACAGCGCGCCGTCGGGCGTGTGGCGCTTGGTGCCTGACAGCACGATCTGCGCGACGTTAGTGGCGGCGGGGTCGTTGACGGCCCAGGTGCCGGTCAGCGTCGCCATCGGCGAGATCGGGCTCTCGCCGCTCCAGCCGTGACAGCTGGCGCAGGCGCTGGCGAACATTTTCTTGCCGCGCGCGTCCGCCGTAACGCCGTCCTTGTGTGAGGCGGGCGCAATGGGTGCGATGGTTGCGGGCAGGTCGGGCGAGGGCTGCGGCGGCACGCTGCGCAAATAAGCGACGATGCTGCTTATGTCCTCAGGCGCGAACTGGCTAAAACTGTGGTCGACCGCTTCACCCATCGGACCCGACGCCGAGCCGTGGCCCGGCGCATGGCCGAGCGACAGATAGGAGATCAGGTCCTCGTCGCGCCAGCTGCCGAGACCAGTGGCCTTGTCGGAGGAGATGTTGAAGGCGCGCCAGCCGGCCGTGATCGCGCCTGCAAATTTCTTGCTGTTGTCCAGCGCAAAGCCGAGATTGCGCGGCGTATGGCATTCGCCGCAATGTGCCAGCGCCTCCACGAGATACGCGCCGCGATTCCACTCCGGGCTCTTCGACGTATCAGGCGCAAAGCGCGTGTCGGGATTGAACACGGCCGACCAAAAGATCATCGCCCAGCGCTGATTGAACGGGAACGACAGCGTGTTCTCCGGCGGCTTCGCGCGCACCGCCGGCAGGCTGAACAGATAGGCCTTCACCGCCAGCACGTCCTCGTCCGTCATATAGGTGTAGGACGTGTAGGGCATCGCCGGATAGAGCCGGGCGCCGTCATGGCGCTTGCCGCGCTGGACGGCGTTGAGAAAATCCTGGTCGCTGTAATTGCCGATGCCGGTGTCCTTGTCCGGCGTGATGTTGGTGGAATAGAGCGTGCCGAACGGCAGCTTGAGGCCGAGCCCGCCGGAATAGTCCTTCTCGCCGGGCTTGGTGTGGCAGACCATGCAGTCGGCCGCCTTCGCGAGGTATTCGCCGCGTTCGACCAGGCTCGCCTTCTCCAGCTTTGCCGGCACGCCGGTCGGCTTGCCGGCACGGTGATCCGCCAGCGCCACCTTGGGGCCGCCGGCGAAGTCGAGCGGGCCGGGCCCGCGGATGATCCAGACGCCGAGCGCCACCACGACAATGGCGATCACGACGATGCCAGTGAGGATACGCATCTTGCCGCTCATGCCTTTTTCCCCGCAGCCAGCAGTTTCCGATCGATCGGCAGGCGCCGCAGCGCGACGCCGGTTGCCGCGTAAATGGCGTTGCGCAGCGCCGGCGGTCCGGCATTGACGCCGGCCTCGCCGATGCCGCCGGGCGCCTCGCCGCTCTTGACCACGACGACCTCGATTTTCGGCATCTCGTTGATGCGCATCATGCGATAGTCGTGGAAATTCGACTGCTGCACGCGGCCCTTCTCGATGGTGATCTCGCCATAGAGCGCGGCGGTGAGGCCGAACACCAGGCCGCCCTCGATCTGCGCCTTCACCGTGTCGGGGTTGACCGCGATGCCGGTGTCCACCACCGATGTGATGCGGCGGAGCGTGATCTCGCCGATATCGTCGATCTCCGCTTCGACCACGGTGGCGAGGAAGCTCGCAAATGACGGCTGCACGCAAACGCCGCGACCGACGCGCGGTGGCAGCGGTTGGCCCCAGCCGGATTTCTCGGCGGCGAGATTGAGCACCGCGAGCATGCGCGGATTCTTGGTCAGCATCGCGCGGCGGAATTCGACCGGATCCTTGCCGGCCTTGCGCGCGAGCTCGTCCATCGCGCATTCGACCGCGAACACGTTGTTGTTCGGACCGACGCCGCGCCAGAAGCCGGTGGGCACCGCCGGCGGTTCGGCGCGGACATATTCGACGTGGAAGTTGGCGAAGTCGTAGGGCGCATCCACGGCGGCATCGACCGCGTCGATGTCGATACCCTTCTGAAACGCCGGCGGCAGCCAGCGCGCCAGCACGGCGGAGCCGGCGACCTTGTACTTCCAGGCCGCGACCTTGCCGTCGACCAGCGATGCCGTGACCTGGTCGCGATAGACCGGGCGGTAGACGTCGTGCTGGATGTCCTCCTCACGGGTCCATATCACCTTCACGGGATAGTCGACCTGTTTTGCGATCTTCACGGCGGCCACCACCATGTCCGGCTCGAGCTTGCGGCCGAAGCCGCCGCCGAGCAGATGCTGGTTGACGATCACCTTGTCGACGGGAAGGCCGGCTGCCTTCGCCGCCTCCGACTGCACGCGCGTCATGATCTGCGTGCCGGTCCAGATCTCGCAGGCTTCAGGCCTGACGTGAACGGTGGCGTTGATCGGCTCCATCGAGGCATGCGCAAGGAACGGCAGCTCGAAGCTCGCCTCGAACCTGTCGCCGCTTGCGAGCCCCTTGGCGATGTCGCCGACCGATTTCGCGACCACGCCGTCCTTCTCGCTGGCGGCGCGCAGATGCTGCCAGATATCCTTTGTGCTGAGCTTCGCGTTCGGTCCCTCGTTCCACTCGATCTTGAGCGCATCGAGGCCTTTCTTCGCGGCCCACATGTGATCGCCGATCACGGCGACCGTGTCCTCGAGCACCACGACCTTGCGCACCCCCGGGATTTTCACCGCCGCGCTGTCGTCGACCTTGCCGACCTTGCCGCCAAAGACCGGGCAATTGGCTATCGCGGCGATCTTCATGCCGGGCAGGATCGCGTCGATGCCGTACACGGCCTTGCCGTTGACCTTGTCCGGCGTGTCGAGCCGCTTCAAGGGCTGGCCGATGATCACGAAATCCTTGGGATCCCTAAGCGGCACGTCTTTCGGCGGCGACTGGCCCTGTGCAGCCAGTGCCAGTTCGCCATAGCCGAGCTTGCGGCCACTTGCGGCATGCACGACCTCGCCTTTCGACGTCGTGCAGCTTGCGGGCTCGACCTGCCATTGCGCCGCTGCGGCCTGCACCAGCATCGCTCGCGCGCTGGCGCCGGCCGAGCGCAAGGGTTTCCACCAGGCACGGATCGAGGTCGAACCGCCGGTCGCCTGCAGGCCAAAGGCGGGATTGGCGTAGAGCTGGTCGTTGGGCGGCGCGTGCAGCACCGCGACCTTTGCCCAATCGGCATCGAGCTCTTCGGCCAGGATCATCGAGATCGAGGTATAGACGCCCTGGCCCATCTCGACCTGCGGCATCAGGAGCACGGTGCGGCCAGTCTCCTCGATTCGGATAAAGGCGTTCGGCGCGAACTTGCCGTCGGTGGTGTCCTTCGGCTGCTCCGGCTCGTTGACGGCGGCGCGCAGCGGCAGGTGGAAGGCGAGCAGGAAGCCGGTGGCGAGACCGCCGGTCAGAAGCGCACGGCGGGAAACGTCAGGAAGAGTCTTGTCGGTGATCATGGCGGACCTCACGACTGCCGGCCGGAGGCGGCCAGCTTGATGGCCTCGCGGATGCGCACATAGGTGCCGCAGCGACAGATGTTGCCGGCCATCGCTGCGTCGATGTCGGAATCATCAGGGCTGGGCGTTGCCGCCAGCAGTGCCGCGGCCGCCATGATCTGACCGGACTGGCAATAGCCGCACTGGATCACTTCGGCATCGAGCCAGGCCTTCTGCACCTTTGCGCCGGCCGGTGTGCTGCCGACATGCTCGATCGTGGTGATGGCGCGGTTCGCGACCGCGCTGATCGGCAAGACGCAGGAGCGTACTGCCTTGCCATCGACGTGCACCGTGCAGGCGCCGCACTGAGCGATGCCGCAGCCGAACTTGGTGCCCGTCATCCCAAGGACGTCACGCAGGACCCACAGCAGCGGCATGTCAGGTGGCGCGTCGAACGATTTCGTTTCGCCATTGATGGTGAGAACAGTTGCCATATGCATCCCCTTGCTCGCGCGATCGCTTACGGCGATCTAGTCAGCGAATTTGCGCGCACAATAATCATATCGATGCGAAACGATGAAGCGTCGACATTTCCGGCAATGCATATTTGCGCAGCGAGCGGGTCAGGCCATGACGTTCACGAATTTGTGCGGCGATCACTGCAGTGATTTTGGGCTAATTGATATGATAATCGTCATGTTTTGACGCTTTTGCTTCACATGCGCCGTTGATCGCCGCAGATGATCGTGCGAATGCGCAAAATCATGCGATGACGAAAGTCGTGCGATTGTGGAAGTCAGACGGCGACGCGGACTTCTGACGCGATCAATTGCAGCAACTCATTGTTGTGCCCTCTCCCCTTGTGAGAGAGGACAGCGACGCCGGTAGACGCAGGCTCACTCGGGTGAGGGGTCTCTGTCCGCGTATGGGCGCCGTTGTGGATCAACCGACAAAGGGGAGCCAGATCGTGAACGAGGCACCGCCGTGCTCCCGATTACTCGCTGATATGAATCCGTTGTGCGCTTCGATAATGGTGCGCGCAATGGACAAGCCCATGCCCATGCCTTCCGCTTTGCTGGTGTAAAACGGCTCGAAAACCTGTTTCAATTTGTCTTCTGGAATGCCGGGTCCGCGATCTGATACGGATAGCTCGGCAAACTGATCGGCGCGCGCAGTCCGGATGCTGATAGTGCGGCTTTCGTGAGACGTGTCCTTCATAGCCTCGACCCCGTTCAGCACAAGGTTCAAAATGACTTGTTGAAGCTGAATGCGGTCGCCGAGGATCGGTAGCGCATCGGACGTGATCACGTTGACCATTTCGAATTTTCGGCTGACGGTTAGCGCCGAAAGAAATCTGACCGTCTCTTGCACTACCTCGTTGAGGTCCAGTTGCTTCAATTCGAACGGCGCCTTCTTTAGGAGGCTGCGCATCCTGCGAATGACCTCGGTGGCGCGCCGGTCATCCTGTAAAATATCGTTCACAATTTCCCTGAGTTCAACAACATCGGAAAGTGCAGCGATATCGGGACGCTGCGATTGCAGGATCGCGGCTGCGGTTTCAGCGTTCGTCAGAATAGACCCCAGCGGCTGGTTGATCTCGTGAGCAATCGAGGCGGTCAGTTCACCAGCGGTCGCGAAGCGATTAACGTGAGCCAGTTCAGTCATGCGCTGTCGCGACTGTACTTCGGCGAATTGCCGACGACGATGTTCAAATAACAAAAGCGCGATCAGTCCCGCTTGCGCGAGGACAAGCGCGATAGTGAATGTGATTTGCCACCAATATCGCTCCCACAACGTGGGCTCCCGGAAGTAGACGGCGCTACCGGGCGGCAGATTGCGCTCGGCAATTCCCCACCGCTGCATTTGTCGCCAGTCGAATATGGGAGATGCAACGTCAACGAATGATGGCTTGATGTCGGCGATCTTTTCGCCATTGAGGATGCGAAGCGCGACCTTGGCGGCTTTGGTGCTTTGCTCAATCACGGAATGCATGGGGCCACCGACGATGCCGTCTCCAAAAAAAGATTGGTCGTGAGTAAAGATCGGCGCGTTGGCCACCTTGGAAAGTTGGAGTAACGCGCCGGGCCCCTCATACGCCACGCCCGCGGCGTCAACATTCAGCAAGAGCCAGAAGATCGCACTATGTGGCGGGAGGGTCGCTGCGTCCTTCTGAATTTCTTCAAATGAAAGTTCATTGTAGTATCGAATTTGTACTCGCCCGGCCAGCGGCGCGGTTCGTCGGCGCGTCTCTTCCAGCCAATACGTTTCGCTTGGAGATGCTCCAATTACGACTGCAATCGTGGTTGTTAGAGGCAAAACACTCAGAATGTTTTCGAAGAACTCGATGGTGTTGTTGGTCGACCCTACCACGGTGTCATTTTCGCCCAATTTATCGAAGGCCACGCGCCGCCGCTCCACAGCCGTCAAGACCATCGGCGTATTTGGGAAAAGCTCTTTTCGGTGTCGCTGGACAAAATTGGCGGCTGGGGCGCCAATGGACATGATTAGATCGGGCGGGTGCTGGGCATTAAGGGCGTGAAGATATTCGACGAACGGACCATCTGATTTGTCGTTACTCAGGCGAGCAACCACAAGCGAGTGGTCCTGAAACTCCACGTTGCTGCGCCGACTTATTTCGGATCGAATGGCCTCTGCATAAACGGTCCAGGGCTTGAACCGAAGGCCGAACGAATGCAGCATCAGAACACGTTTGGGCGCTGGATCAGCTGCATGACTTTGGCCTGTCGTCGCGATCAAAAATGCGACGGTCAACGCAGCGGTGAATCTCCGCACGCGACAGGTTCGCCATGAGTGAGGCAGCCAGAAAAGCATCGCACTCCGAGCCCCGATCCAAGTGGAGTACCGTATCCGCTCGATCAGATTATCAACAAGCGGAGACAAGGGAAACTACGGGGCAATTCTGACACGAACAGTCCGCAAGATTTCATAGCGGGGCGTCGCGCGGTCCCCGCGATACGCCACGTCGTCCAGAGTACCTGCAGACCGATGGCGCAGGGTCGCCATCGTCGGACGGTCACCGCCAGCGCTTGCTTGCGCGCACAGAGGGCCAAGTTGCGCTATCGCCGCGTCGCCACGGATTAATAGGCGCAAATATAGTTCCCGTAAGCATCGTAGCAACTGCGGCGGTACGCAGCAGTGCCAAGGGCAGCCGCGCCGACCGCTGCCGCTCCTACACCGTAGCCTCGATAGCCGTAGCCGCGATAGCCGCCACGATAGCCGTAGCCACGGTAGCCTGCGCCGCGCACTGCAACAGCGCCGCCGCCCCGCGGTCCTCGAACTGCGACCGCACCGCCGCGGTAACCGCCGCCGCCCCGATAGGCACCTCCGCCGCGCCGAGCCTCGGCGTCATCGGGGATCAAGCAGACGATGAGCAAAACGAAAGCGGCAAGAGGAGCGAGAATATAGCGGAGCATGATGGAACCCTTCCATGAATTCATTGAGCCCCGCTCGCGAGATTGCGGCTCCCTGTGCGCGTGGGCTTGATGTAGATCAATCGAACCCGCGCACTGCCACGCCTACGCTATGTTCAGCCGCACCTGAGGCGGCTTCCGTCACCTTTCGGTGACGCAAGTGCGAAGAGGGAGGTCCGCCATGCATCCGAGGAAGCTTCTTTCGATCAAGTCAGCGACGGTCGCGGGCATTGCCGCCAGCGGCCTGCTTGGGCTTGCAACCCTGTCGCTTAGTCCAACCCCAGCCAAGGCTGTGATTTACTGCCAGTACGTAGAATATCCCGCGGGTTGCGTTGCCCGGGCAGGCGTCGTGCTCAGGCCGCGCCCGGTGGCGCGCGCCGCAGTCCGTCATAACGCCGGTGGCAATGCGAATGGTGGCGTCAACCGCGTTGGAGCCGGGCGGTAAAGGCCGGTTTCGCAAGCCAGCAAGAAGCCGTCATCGTTTCGTCCCGGTGGCGGCTTTTCTTGGTCTGGCGGGGATAGTCACTAGTACCGCCGGGGCGGCATTAGGGCATGAAACACACTTGGTATGTCACTTTTGAAGTGCCGCCGGACGGCACACTGTCAAGGCGGCGACATCCGCGTCTAACGAACACGTTTGAAAGCGAAGCAGCAGCTAAGGATTTTGCGCGCACCAAATTCAACGACGGACTGATCGTCACTGCAGGGACTATCATCCCTCACTTTCCGAGAGTGTCGATCCCATCGACCGAAATCCCAACGTGGCTTGAAGCACCGAAACAAGTTGATCCAGATCAATAGCTAGGCCACGGACGCTGGTGACATGCTCTGACGGGGCAGCAACCGGGAGCCTGAACATGAATGAACGTTCGGAGCCGAAACAGGTCTGTCGTCGCAACGCACTCACTTTCCTTGGATACGCAGGGGTGTTTGGGCTTGTGGCTTCGTCCTCAATTTTTGCGGCCTCAGAGGCTGTTGCTCAAACCACCGCGCCAGCCGCCGCGCCTACTACGCCGCCAGCGGACGCGCCTAAGTCGGGTACGGAACGCCGCCAGGAGCGGCGCAGCGGGCGAACAGAGCGGCGGCAGGAGCGCCGCGCCGGCCGCACGGAGCGGCGGCAAGCACGGCGTACGGGACGCGACGAGCGGCGGGACGCACGCGACGGCACCACCACCGGCGCCGCGACGGAGCAGAAGAAGTAATCGTCCATCGGGGTAACAACAGCATCGGCCCGCGCCAGCGCGGGCCGCAGGAGGGCCGTTCGTCGCGCCGCCAGCGCAGGGCCCAGAATCGGGCAAAGGCCGGGCAGCGCATCAGCCCCACGGGCCGCGATCTGCCGGGCCAAATCCCACCGAGACGACGCGCACGATCAGGAACCGCGCGCAAGGGACACTCTACCGACACCGATATCGGTTTTGCTATTTGCGTCAGTCAGTTGCATAGAGCCGCATATTCCCAAGGGGAGAAGGGAAGAGGAAGGAATGGAAATTTCGGAATAATAGCATCCTACGCCTATTTTGCCCGACGGCGCAACGGCTTCAACAGGCCCTCGTTCAACAGGCCCTGGATCGGACGGATTCAACAGGCGCTTAAGCCATTGATTCCACTCGCCCCGGCTACTGTGCATGGGGTTGTTTTCGAGGTTTTTGATTCAGGGAGGCCCTGGTCGCCGCTGTAAGCGCGTCGCGACGACCGTCAGCTCTGCCGAAAGCCCATCCGGAAGGCGCCCCAGTGCTTGCCGCGGATCATGATCGGCGAGGACAGGTCCTTCATCAGCACGAACTGCCCGCCGCCCATGTCGCGGCGGTAGGTCTGCAGCAGGAACGGCTTGGTGTTAGCCGCGACCTTCTGCACCGCGCGATCGGTGAACAGGCGGCGGTTGCGGCAATTGGCATTATTCCAGACCGGATCCTTGCCCTGCGGCAGACGGTAGTTCGGGTTGTGCGTTGGCAGATAGCCGCCCTTGGCCCAGGCGACGCAGAACACGATGCGGGGATCGGACTTCTGAATCGGATCCTGGATCGCGGGCAGCACGCGGTCGGTGAAGTCGACATACCCAGTGTTGTACTGCTTGGGATCGGTGCCGGGGATTTCCCGGTAATTCTCGTCCATGAACTGGTCGAGCGTGATCTCGCCGCGGCCGATGGCGGCTTCGAACTCGTCGGAGATCCGCTTGGCGGTCTCGACCACGATGCGGATCAGCGGCGCATCCGACGTCTCGACGCCGCTGTCGGCGATCAGCGCGATCAGGCCTTCGGACGTGTCGAGCAGTTTGGTCACGCGCTGATCGGCGTTCTTGAGATCGCGCGAGGAGAGGTCGACGCCCTTGGCGAGCTCGTTGAGCTCGCTGATGACGGTGTCGCAATGTCCGAGATTGGAGGTCGCGGCGCGCGTGACGCTGCCGATCTCCGCTTCCACGGAGGCGAAGCCCTGCTGGACCCGCGAGATGATGCCGGAGATCCGCTGGGCGCCTTCGCCGGCCGTCTTCGCGCGCTGCGAGGCATCGCTGCTCTCGCCGATCAGGCCTTCGATCTGGCCGTCGAGATCGCGTACGGTGTCGGAGATCTGGTGTGTGGCCTGGCGGGTGGCTTCCGCGAGGTTCTTGACCTCGCTTGCGACCACCGCGAAGCCGCGGCCGGCATTGCCGGCGCGTGCCGCCTCGATGGTGGCGTTGAGCGCGAGCAGGTTGGTCTGCTTCGCGATCGCCTCGATCGAGCCGGACACTTTTGCGACTTGTGCCAGCGCGGAGCCGACGGCGCTGAGCCGCGCCTCGATCCGCTCCACCGCCGCGACGAGCTCGGAGATGTGGCTGACCGCGGCATCGACCGCGCCACGCGACTGCGCGATCTCGCCGACCGCCGCTGATGTGGTCGTTTGCACCGCCTGCGACGCATTGGCGATGTCGTGATTGGCCGAGACCATCGTCTCGGCGGTTTCCTGGAGGTGATGGAACCGCTCCGACTGGTTCGCGACGCGGCTTGCGACTTCCTGGACGTTGCCGGCGATGTCAGCGAGTTCCACGCCGAGGCCGCCGATGCGGTCGGCGAGCTGATCGATCAGCCGTTCGGAAAGTGTTCGGTTGGAGCCGGTGTCCAGTACTGCAAGTTGTACGACGGACATGTCTTGAGAGTCCTCCAGTCAGAGCCGTTCGCCGGCTCTCCGCGGCATTCCCATTCCAATTCCGGTCTTAAGAGGTGATTCGCGCGTTGGCGTCTTGCCTGAGCGCGCACTAGAGCTTGTAGGCCGTCCTGAATCCGCCCCAGTGCCGGCCCTGCACGCGGATCGGAACGTCGATCTCGCGCATCATCACCGTATTGCCGTTGCCCATGTCGCGCGCATAGCTCTGCACCAGATACGAGCGCAGGTTGCGCGCGGCGGCCAACCCCGCCGGATCGTTGAACATCCGCCGGTTGCGGCTATTGGCCGTGTTCCAGGCGGCATCGCCCGGCCGCTGCGGATGCGAGTAGATTCTGTTGTGCACCGGCAGGAACCCGTTGCGATCGACCATGGCGCAGAACGCCAGGCGCGGGTCCTTTGCCAAAAAGGCTTCCTGGAACGCCGGCAGCGCGCGGTCGGCCCAGTCGAGATATTTGGTGCGGTACTGCTGCGGATTGGTTCCTGCGATCTCGACATAATCGGTGTCGAAGAGGTCGTCGATCTTCACCTCGCCGCGGGCAACCGCCTGCTCGAAGATCGCGGTCAGCGCGTTACCGGCCTCCATGGCGCGGGTGACGAACTCCGTATTTTCCTCGTGGATCGACCAGAGCCTGTCCTCGATCTTCTCGCTGAGCGCTGCATCGGGATGGACGAAGTGCGCGCGGGCGCCGGCCTTGGATTGCTCGACTACGCGCAGGCGGCAGGCGCCGACGCCTTCGAGGGTGCCTTCGATCATGGCTTGCGATGCAAGGCGGCCCGCGTCCGCGCCGCCGATCAGCACGCCGTCCATCGCTATCTCGTAGACCGGCAGCACCCCGCGGGCGGTTTCGAGCTTGAGATGGCAGGGCAGCCGCTCGGTCTTGCGGCGGTCGTCGTGCTCGCTCTGGCGCAGCAGCACGGCGCAGCGCGATTTCAATTTCTGTGCGAAGGCGGTCACGGCCTTGCCTGCGCTGGCGACGTTCTCGCCGTGGCTCTCGGCCGCCTTGGTCGCGGCATCGATCTCGGCCGCGCTTTCGCCGACCGAGATGATGAACTCCGACGCGCTTGTCGCGTTGCCGGAGACTTCGCTGGTGGTGGCGTTCTGTTCGGCGACCGCGCCGTTGACGGTCTCGAAGACCGGGCGGATGGCCTCGATCGCCTGCGAGATGCGGTGCACCGCATCCGCGGAGCCGGCGGCGTCGCGCTGCAGCGCGTCGATCTTTTTGGTGATCTCCTCCGTCGCGCCCTGGGTCTGCACCGCGAGTGCCTTGACCTCGGTGGCGACGACCGCAAAGCCTCTTCCCGCAGCGCCCGCGCGCGCGGCCTCGATGGTCGAGTTGAGCGCGAGCAGCGTCGTCTGCCGTGCGATCTGTGCGATCAGATTGACGACGTTGCCGATGGCGGCCGAGGATTCGCGCAAGCGATCGACATTGGCGCGGGCTTCCTGTGCCGCGGCGCTGGCCTCGTCGGCGAGCTTGCCGGCCTCGCGAACCTGGGCCCCGATGCCCAGCGCCGACTGGGTGAATTTGTCGGCGGCATGGGCGAAGGTGGAGGCGTTCGATTGCGCGGCGTTGGTCCGGCCGGTGAGGGCGTCGGTACGGTCGCGAATGGCGGCAAGCGTCGTGGCGGTCGCCTCGGCACCGCCGGCCACCGAATTGGCGGCGCGCTCGAGCTGGCGAATCATCGCGCCCAGCTCGAGTTCCAGCAGTTCCAGGATTTCTTTGGCCGAATCGCTTTCGACGGCCACGGCAGACTCGGAATGGGCCGCCGGCTGCGCAGCCTGCGGGGCGGCCGCAGTTGCAGCCATGTCCGGCAGACGCTTCCGAAATAGTCCGAACGCCATCAGCTTTCTCTTGTCGGGGGACGGTCGGGCGCTATTTTCGCAAGCTGGAATGAAATCAGGGTTAACGATGCCTGACATCTAGGCACGGGCCCGTACGGTGTTACCTTAAAGTCGTAGAGCCTCTTTCTTTCCAGTGGGGTGGCGGCCTATAAGGCCGCGCTTCCCACGCTCACCTTGGCGCACGATTCCCCTAGAGAAGATCACGCATGGCCGGACATTCCCAATTCAAGAACATCATGCACCGCAAGGGGCGGCAGGATGCCCAGAAGTCGAAACTGTTCGGCAAGCTGGCGCGGGAAATCACCGTCGCGGCCAAGCTGGGGACGCCCGACCCCAACATGAACCCGCGCCTGCGTGCGGCCATCACCGCGGCGCGCCAGGAGAACATGCCGAAGGACAATATCGAGCGCGCCGTAAAGAAGGCGCTCGGCAATGACGGCGAGAATTACGACGAAATCCGCTACGAGGGTTACGGCCCCGGCGGCGTTGCCGTTATCGTCGAGGCGCTGACCGACAACCGTAACCGCGCGGCTTCCGACATCCGCTCCTTCTTCACCAAGTCCGGCGGCAATCTCGGTGAAACCGGCTCGGTGTCCTTCATGTTCGATCGCACCGGCATCGTCGAATACGACCGCAGCGTCGCCTCCGACGATGCCGTGCTGGATGCCGCGATCGAGGCCGGCGCCGACGACGTGATCTCGAGCGAAGGCGGCCACGAGATCTACGCCTCGACCGAAGGCTATCGCGACGTCGCCAAGGCGCTGGAGGCCAAGTTCGGCGAGCCGCGCAAGGCCGCGCTGATCTGGAAGCCGCAGAACACGGTCGCGGTCGACGACGAGACCGGCGAGAAGCTGCTCAAGCTGATAGACCTGCTGAACGAGCACGACGACGTCCAGCACGTCTACGCCAATTTCGAGGTGTCGGACGCGCTGCTGGCGAAGATGGGCGGGTAGGGGGCCACTTCCCCTGTTACTTTCGTTCTGTTTCTGTTTCCCCCACGGCAGCCAGCCGCTATCACTGGCCCATGACGACGCTCCCGATTCGTGGCCCTGTTCGCATCATCGGCATCGACCCCGGCCTGCGCCGCACCGGCTGGGGCGTGATCGAGGCCGAGGGCAACCGCCTGATCTACATCGCCTGTGGCTCGGTGGAGCCGCCGGACGATTTGCCGCTGGCGAGCCGGCTGCTCGCGATCCACGAGGGGCTCGCCGCCATCCTGTCCGGTCACAAGCCGATGGAAGCCGCGGTCGAGCAGACTTTCGTCAACAAGGACGGCGTGGCGACGCTGAAGCTCGGCCAGGCCCGCGGCGTCGCCATGCTCGCGCCCGCGATATTCGGCATCAGCGTTGCCGAATACGCGCCGAACCAGGTGAAGAAGACGGTGGTCGGCGCCGGCCACGCCGACAAGCAGCAGATCGCGATGATGCTCAAGATCTTGCTGCCCAAGGCCGATCCGCCGTCCGCGGACGCCGCCGACGCGCTCGCCATTGCCATCACCCATGCCCATCATCGCCAGAGCACCGCGCTGCGGCTGAAGGTGGCAGGCTTATGATCGGCAAGCTCAAGGGCCTGATCGATTCCTACGGCGAGGATTTCGTCATCCTCGACGTCGGCGGTGTCGGTTATCAGGTGCATTGCTCGACGCGCACGCTGCAGCATCTGCCCTCGCCGGGCGAGGCCGCCGTGCTGTCGATCGAGACCTATGTTCGCGAGGACCAGATCAAACTGTTCGGCTTCCGCAGCGACCAGGAGCGCGAATGGTTTCGCCTGCTCCAGACCGTGCAGGGCGTCGGTGCCAAGGTCGCGCTCGCCGTGCTCGGTACGCTGCAGCCGTCCGACCTCGCCAACGCGATCGCGTTGCGCGACAAGGCTGCGGTGGCGCGCACGCCCGGTGTCGGCCCCAAGGTCGCCGAGCGCATCGTCACCGAATTGAAGGACAAGGCGCCGGCCTTCTCCAATGTCGATCCGGCGGTCGTGCACCTCGCCGGCGCTGTCGATGACCAGCGCGCCCCGCGGCCGGTCGCGGATGCGATCTCCGCACTGGTCAATCTCGGCTACGGCCAGCCGCAGGCTGCGGCCGCGATCGCATCGGCCTCGCGCAGCGCGGGCGAGAGCGCCGAGACCGCGCAGCTCATCCGGCTGGGCCTGAAGGAGCTGTCGAAGTGAATGCGGCCCGCGCCAATCCCGTCGCCGGTCTTTTTCGCCGCCTTTCGCGCGTGGCCGGCATCGTCGTGATCTTCTCCGTTGTGGGGCCGCTGACGGTCGCCACGCTGGTTTCGGTGATGGTGGCGACGCTCGGGGCCGCGGTGCTGCAGATGTTTCTTGCGCTCGTCGAGCTGGAAGCACTGCGCACCCTGGTTTCGATCGCGATCGTGCTGCTGGCCATCGCCACGGTTCTCGCCTCGTTCCTTCCCGCAGTCGCCGCCGGCTTGATCTTCGCGCTTGCCGCGGTCTACGCCGACCTCAACATGATCTGGATGGCGTGGCTCGCCGCGGCCGTGGCCGCCGCCGGGTTCGTCGGGTTTGGCATGTTCGTTGTGCCCTCCGAAACCTCGGCGGTGATCTTGCCGAGTGTCCGTTCCGCGCCTGAGGCGCTCAAGCTTTCCGCCATGCTCGCCGTCGTCGCTGTCATCCCGGCGAGCCTGTGCTGGTGGCTCGCGAAACCGCTGCACCGTGTTATCCTGCCCGCATGAGCACGCCTCCCCGCATGGTCACGCCCGAGCGCCGCAGCGATGATGTCGGCGACATTGCGCTGCGCCCGCAATCGCTGTCCGACTTCGTCGGCCAGCAGCAGGCGCGCAAGAATCTGTCCATCTTCATCGAGGCGGCGCGCAAGCGCGGCGAGGCGCTGGATCACGTGCTGTTCGTCGGCCCGCCTGGCCTCGGCAAGACCACGCTGGCGCAGATCGTGGCCAAGGAGCTCGGCGTCGGCTTTCGCGCCACGTCAGGCCCGGTGATCGCCAAGGCCGGCGATCTCGCAGCACTCCTCACAAATCTCGAAGAGCGCGATGTGCTCTTCATCGACGAGATCCATCGCCTGAGCCCGGCAGTGGAAGAAGTGCTTTATCCCGCGATGGAGGATTTCCAGCTCGACCTCATCATCGGCGAGGGCCCGGCGGCGCGTTCGGTGAAGATCGAGCTGTCGAAATTCACTCTCGTCGGCGCCACCACCCGGGCCGGCCTGCTCACCAATCCCTTGCGGGACCGCTTCGGCATTCCGGTCCGGTTGAATTTCTACACCATCGAGGAGCTTGAGAGCATCGTCACCCGTGGTGCCCGCGTGCTCAACGTCGGCATGAGCGCGGATGGCGCCAACGAGATCGCGCGACGCGCGCGTGGCACGCCGCGTATCGCCGGCCGGCTGTTACGCCGCGTGCGCGATTTTGCTTCGGCGGCCGATGCCGACAGGATCGATCGCAAGATTGCCGACCACGCGCTGAGCGCGCTCGAGGTTGACGCCGCCGGCCTCGATGCCATGGACCGCCGTTACCTCACGACCATCGCGCAGAACTATGGCGGCGGTCCGGTCGGCGTCGAGACGATGGCCGCCGCTCTGTCGGAGCCGCGCGATGCGATCGAAGACATCATCGAGCCTTATCTGATCCAGTGTGGCTATCTGCAGCGGACCCCGCGCGGCCGCCTGCTCACCTCGCACGCCTTCCGCCATCTCGGCATCAGCGAGCCCTCGCGCGATGCGGCGGCACAGATCGGCCTGTTCGGCACCGACGAGAGCGACGACTGATCTACGCAACTGCAGACTGCTCGCGCCGTCATGAATTTCCGGTGATCTCGTGCAGAGGGTCTGCACAAACCCACCCCATTTCCGCTCCAATAGGATCGCATCAAGAAGCCGCATCACGATCGGGCTGCCATGATCACGCGCCGTCATTTCTTCCGTTCCATCGGCGGCCTGTCCGCCCTCGGCGTATCGACCGCGGCCTATGGCGTCGGCGTCGAGCCGGTCCTGCGGCTTCGTGTCACCCGCTATCATCCGACGCCGCGGCAATGGCCCGCGGACTTTCCGCTGAAGATCGCCGTGATCGCCGACATCCATGCCTGCGATCCCTGGATGTCACTGGAGCGGATCGATTCCATCGTCGAGCGCACCAACGCACTGAACGCGGATATCATCGTGCTGCTCGGCGACTATGTCGCCGGCTTGCACCAGGTCACGCGCATCATTCCGGCGAACGAATGGGCCAAGGTGCTGGCCGGTCTGAAAGCGCCGCTCGGCGTCCATGCCGTCATGGGCAATCATGATTATTGGGCGGACAGGACCGTGCAGCAGGTGGGGCACGGGCCGACGGTCGCGCATCGCGCGCTGGAGGCGGCCGGCATTCCTGTCTACGAGAACGACGTCGTGCGGCTCGCCAAGGACGGCCGCGCGTTCTGGCTCGCTGGCCTCGGCGATCAGCTCGCCTTTCTGCCGGCGCGCCGCTTCCGGAGCACGGGGCGCTTCGGCGCTGACGATCTCGACGCGACGCTTGCCAAGGCCACCGACGATGCGCCGATCATCCTGCTCGCGCATGAGCCCAATATCGCGCCGCGCGTGCCCGCCCGCGTCGCGCTGCAACTGTCCGGCCACACCCATGGCGGCCAGATCCGCCTGCTCGGCTGGTCGCCGGCAGTTTCGCGGCAGCATGGCCTGCGGCTCGCCTATGGTCACTTCCGGCTCAAATGCGACCTCATCGTTTCCGGCGGCCTCGGTTGCAGCCTTATGCCGGTCCGCGTCGGCGTGCCGCCGGAGATCGTCGAGGTGACGCTGGGGCGGGGGCCGGTGGTGATCTAAGGCATGGAATTCTGCATCAAATGATGCTATATTCGATGTAGAGGTGCCCCATGAGAACGACGATCGCGATAGACGACGAGCTTTTTGCCAAGGCGCAGGAATTTGCTGGCGTCAGCGAAAAGGCAGCCGTCGTTAGGGAAGCCTTGATAGCCTTCGTTGAACGGGAGGCCGCACGCCGTCTCGCGCGGATGGGAGGTACCGAACCCAACGCCAAGGCTCCGCCGCGCCGCCGGCCCAAGTGAAAGTCCTGGCGGACACGTCGATCTGGATCGACCACTTCCGCCGCACGGATGGACGGCTTGCTGGCCTCCTCGATCACGGTGACATCGTTATTCATCCGTTCGTGATCGGCGAATTGCTCCTGGGGCGCGTGTCGAAGGCTTCTGACATGCTTGATGAACTGAACCTCCTCCCTAAGGCGACGATCGCCAGCAATAGCGAAGTCTTAGAGTTTATCGTTAAGCGAAAGTTGTCCGGATTGGGCATTGGGTGTGTCGATGCCCACTTGCTCGCATCGACGATGTTGACAGTCGAGGCAACAATCTGGACACGTGACAAGCGATTGCTTGCGGCAGCTCGGTCGTTGAAATTGGCTGCCGATATCCAATGAGTACGCCGATGTCTCATCTCGACGGCGAGATCCGCGACGGCCGCCACCGCATGCAGGTCCGCGTCTATTACGAGGACACGGATTTCCCTGACTTGCCATTGTCGTAGTATGCAAACGTGCTTATCTCTCGCTCCTTGCTGCGGTTTTCGGGAAAGAGGTTCTTTCCGCAAAGCGCGGAGCTGTTCAGGTAGGGCGTATATTCGTAGGGCATCCGCTTGCGAACCGGATGCACTACTATGCATTCAATCAAGTTGCGGAAGGCAATGCGAGTTTCGATCGCCTTCGGATTGGTTTTGAGCGCGGTGATAAGCCTTCTAACCTCCGAGGAGTATCGGTCACTGAATTTCGGGCGATCGAAGCCAACTATATTTTCGCCGCCACCGCCGAGCAGCCGCAAGCGCTCTTCAACGCTTTCCCGCTCCAGGTCGCACTCATCGATCCGCTTGAGCAATTCGTCCGGCTTGCGGCGGCTATTTGCGATGGCATAAGAGAGGCGTTCGATCTCGGTAGTCAATACGCGGCGTCGACGCTCTAGCTTATTGTGTTCGCTACCATTGTTCCGATCGTTTTTGCGCTCCTCCTTCCAAGTACGCATCGCCTCTTCAATGGCTTTCGGCGAAAGCAATTTCACCTGGATTTTTTCGGAGGCATCCTCGAGCAGAACGTCCATATCAAAGCTACGGGTGTGCTCGCAGGTGCCCCGCTGATGCGCGCTCGCGCATGCCGCGCGCGGCGCACCGTTACGCGAGGATTGAGCGATTCGCATATGGCCATTGCAGACGCCACACCGGAGCACACCGGCAAGCGGGTGCTCATTGTTGCGCGGACTCACGGCGCGACGCCGCGGCTGGCCAGTCGGTCCGAACATAGACACCGCGCGCACCCTACGAACCTTCTGCGCTAGATCCCAGAGCCCTTGCGGAACGATCCGCAGCTCTGGCTTTTTGACGATAATGTGGCGTTCAGCTGGATTGCGGCGCTTCTGTTTCTTCTGCGTCTCTGGGTTAAGAATTGTCGAGCGAACGTTCCAATGTATCTCGCCGATGTAGAGTTCGTTGCCGATAATGCCGCGACCATGCCGACCGCCTGTGATGCACTGATGGTTCCAGGTGGTGCGACCCGCCTTGTTCTTGTGACGAGTTGCCCCTGGTGAGGGCACACCTTCGCGGGTGAGGTCAGCGGCGATAGTTCGGGTCGAGCGGCCCGCTGCATATTCTTTGAAGATGCGGAGCACAATCTTTGCTTCGTTCTCATCGATTACGCGCTCGCCGGGCGCGCCCGGCCTTGGCCGATAACCATAGGCGTATGAGCCCGGAATTCTTCCGTTCGCAACAGCGTTGTCATGGCCGCGCCGAACCTTTTCGGCGAGCTGCGGCTTGTAAATCGTGTTGTACAGACTTGCGATGCTAATGTCAGTGGCGGTCGCGTAGACTCCTTTCTGATCCATCAGCTCAACGCCGTTGAACTCGAAAACCTGCTTGAGACGCTGGATGGTTGCGGGATCGCGCGACAAGCGGTCGAAATGCTCAACGACGACTACGTCAAACTGCCGGCTTCGCACACCGTTGAGCAAGCGCTGATAGCCGTCCCGCGCACCTTCGGTAAGACCAGATTTTGCGGCATCCACAAACTCGCCGACGACATCGAGGTTGTTGCGCAATGCGACCTTGCGGCAGAGTAACAGCTGACCGTCAATCGAGCTCGCCTTTTGCATGTCGCTCGAATAGCGCGCGTATATTACGGCCGTTTTCTTCGATGACGGTGTCGTCATGCCGGTCCTCTATCGGCTGCCCCGAGCCATGATTTTCATCCCGTGCGATCTGACGGCCGATGGCGCGCGCCAACTCAAACCAGATTTCCTCATTGTCCGGATTATCCCAGCTCTGAGGATGGGAGGGGGCAAGCGGTCGAATGGTCGCTCGTTGTCTTCGGAAAGATCGGATGCGGGTAGGCATTTGCAAACTCGCGAGCGGAAGCTAGCGTAAATTTCCGCGCTGCGCTACGGCCAAGCCGCAGCGATTACTCGCAACGCGTCCCTCATGCTGGCTTCGGCAGCGTCGAATGAAAATGAAATTCGTCAAGTGCCGCAGCGTGCGTGAGGGCATTCCTGGCGATGAGGCGCGTAGTCCAGAGCAGAAATGCTAAGCAAAGCGGAGTAAAAATACTGGCGGCGGCGTAAGTTTGTTATCGGGTGCGGGTGCGGGTGCGGGTGCGGGTGCCCGGTGCGTAGGAGCCGTCCTCGGTTCCCCACATATTGTACTGGCTGCCGCAGAGCCCCGGCGAACTGTAACGTTCAGCCCAGACGCGGTGGTCGACCCCAAGGACCCTTCGATGATTGGGTCTTTTCTTATTCCGCTTGTTCGATCTTGCGTCGAGGCTCCAAGAGCCAGCAATCGCGTCTTCGTGAGCTCCGCAGTAGGGCGCGAAAAGCACTGTCAGAAATACTCGTGTTCCTCAGCATGCTGTAACTGGCGCTCGGGCAACCGGTTGGCCGGCAAGAGGGCCGGGCCGGTCAGCTGGCGGCCGGAAGGCTGACGCTCGAATCATCGCTCAAAGGCGCGATGATTTCTAGCGTCATGTAACGGGCGCGCTGGACGGCCCATTGTCGTTCTGTTCGAGCAGGACCACTCCAATGAGGCGAACCATGGCCTCCTCGTTGGGGAACATGCCGACCATATGTCCAAACCGGTTCACAGCCTTGCTGCACCACATCGAGAAAGACGCTCTGCTTCGGGCGTTTCGACGACAAAAGCCCGCAGGCCGGCGCGGAGGTCGATGGGATAAGGGAGGCAAAGTACGAAGAGGGGCTCACGGACCAATCCGCGATCTCTGCGCACGGGTCCACACTGTCCCTACCGGCTACAGCCGGTGCGGCGCGTCTACATCCCCAACCCGACGGGGGTAGGCGGCCTCTCGGTGTGCCGGCCGCTAGAGGACAAGATCGTCCAAAGCGCGGTGGCCGAGGTGTTGAGCGCCGCCTATGAGCTCGAATTCCTCGGGTTCTCCTACGGCTCCCGGCCGGGGCGGGATCCTCAGATGGAGCTTGATGCCCTCGATCCGGCTATCATGACATATCCAGTGTCTTCGATTCGGTCGACCACGAGTGGCTGCTGCGGATGGTGGCGCACAGGATTGCCGATCCTCGTATCCTGCAGCTCATCGAGATGCGGCTGCGAACTGGCGTTCGTGAGAGCGGCGAGAAGCAAGACACACGCCGCAAAGGGCAGGATCAGTCCGCTCCTTTCCAACATCTTCCTGCATTACCTCCTCGATCGCTGGGTCGACCACTGGAGCGGTCGCCATGCAGCGCGGTCGCGTTGTGACCGTGCGCTTTGCGCACGACTTCGTCATCGGCTTCGAGAGCAAGGCAGATGCCCAGGAAATGCTCTTGGCCCTCAATGCGCGACTGGCCGGCGCTCCATGCGGACAAAACCCGTTGATCGAGTTTGGCGCGGTTCGCGGCCCTCCCGCGTCAGCCGCGCAGCGAGCGGTGGCCGAGACCTTCGCCTTCCTGGGATTCACTTACTTTGCGGGCGGACCCGAGATGGCCGGTTCATCGTGAAGCACAAGACCGAAGGGAAACGCCTGTGCTCTCGAGCAACATCACAAGTCTCGCGCGGCTCATGCGGGCGTCGCTCGTCGACAAACGTTGGTATAGGTTATGCAACCCGTTCTATATCCCCCGCTTACCTCTGTAGAGTTGAGCTGCCCGTCGGCTTGTCTGTAGTTTCAGCGTCGAAGCTGGACCGTCCGAAGGGTGGGGCGGCGCGAAATCCTAAGCTGAGTTGATAAGTGTGCTGCAAGGCATTGCTGCCATTGAAGCGTGGGACGAGGTTAAATGGAAATACGTCAGCCCACTTCCGCGTTGGAGGTCCATCAGCACATTGTGTGCTCCCTCCAGAAGCAAGACCCAGTGATCTTGGACATCGGCTGCTACGACGGAGCTGACTCTTTACATTGTCTGCGGCTTTGCCCAGAGGCTCAGCTCTACTGGTTCGAGCCGGCCCCCCCGGGGCGGTTGCTAGCTTAAGAGAAACATGGGGCTATACCCTGAGAAGGTGCCCCTAGCCACAGTCGCCGCGTTGATGACTGTTGCTGTAGCCTGGCTTACTGGCGAATTTCCGTCAGTCTCTTGAATGCGAGCATCGCGATGGCATTTACCGAGCTCTTCATCAAACGTCCTATATTGTCTATCGTCGTCAGTCTCCTGATCCTGCTGACCGGCATTGGTGCGGCCACCGTTTTGCCAATCCGGCAGTATCCTAAGCTGACCAACACGGTCGTCAATATCACTACCTCTTATCCTGGCGCCTCCGCCGACATGATCCAGGGGTTCATCACCACGCCCCTTGAGCAAGCGCTCGCTTCGGCCGAAGGCGTTGATTACATTACGTCCTCCTCGGTGCTCGGTGCCTCGACGATCCAGGTCTATATCAAGCTCAATTTCGAGCCCAACGAGGCGCTCACTGAAGTGCTCTCCAAGGTCAACTCGGTCAAATATTTAATCCCTAAGGAATCGAACGATCCGGTCGTCACCAAATCTGCCGGTCAGACCACAGCTGTCATGTATATCGCCTTCTCCAGCGAAGAACTGACGGCCAGCGCGATCTCCGACTATCTCTCGCGCGTGGTGCAACCGATTATGTCAACTGTAGACGGCGTCGCAGCGGCAGACATCCTCGGCGGCCAGAGTTTTGCGATGCGGTTATGGCTCGATCCCGCGAGAATGGCGGGCCACGGCGTGTCGCCAGCTGATGTTTCTGCTGCAATCGCGGCCAACAACTTCCAGGCTGCGGCCGGCCAGACTAAGGGCTATTTCACTCTCTCCGACGTCACGGTCAACACTGATCTGCGGAGTGTTGATGAATTCAAGCGCATGATCGTCAAAGCCAATGACGGCGGCTTTGTGCGCATGGAGGACATCGCGACAGTCGAGCTTGCGGCGCAGAGCACAAACGCCAGCGTCGCGATGAACGGCGAACACGCTATCTTCGTCGCCGTGCAGGCGAGCCCAGAAGGTAATCCACTGAACATAGCGCGAGGCGTTCGGGCACTGCTTCCAGAAATGAAGCGCAGCCTGCCGCCATCGCTGAAGATGGAAGTGGCCTACGACTCCACCAAGTTCATCCAATCATCGATAGACGAGGTGGAGAAGACGCTCCTTGAGGCGGTCGCGATCGTGGTGTTGGTGATCTTCCTGTTCCTGGCCTCCTTGCGGTCTGTCATCATTCCGGTCGTCACCATTCCGCTGTCCATTATTGGCGTCTGCAGTATGATGCTGGCGCTGGGGTTCTCATTCAATCTGCTGACCCTCCTTGCGATGGTGCTTGCGATCGGTCTTGTGGTTGATGACGCAATTGTCGTGGTGGAGAACGTTCATCGCCATATGGAAGAAGGTGCGTCGCCCGCGCAGGCCGCTACGAACGGCGCGGGCGAGATCGTCGGCCCCGTCCTCTCCATGACGATTACGTTGGCCGCCGTGTACGCGCCCATCGGCTTTCTCGGCGGCCTCACCGGCGCGCTGTTCCGCGAATTCGCGTTTACACTGGCGGGTTCGGTGATCGTGTCGGGCGTGATCGCGTTGACGCTGTCGCCCATGATGTGCGCGGTCTTCCTGAAGAGCGCTGAAGAGGGGCGGTTTGCAAAGTTTGTGAATCGTGTGTTCAGCGCCATGACGCGCTGGTACGGCCGCAAGCTCGACCGCTCGCTCGACTATCGCCCGATTACCGGGCTGTTTGCGCTGACCATGCTGGGCCTCGTCGCCTTTCTGTATATGCACACTTCCAAGGAACTCGCACCCGAGGAGGATCAGGGCATCGTATTCGCACTGACAAAAGCGCCGAAATACGCCAATATTGATTACCTGGATTATTACGGCGCCAAGCTCGACAAGGCACTCCAGAAGTTTCCCGAGACGGATTTTCGCTTCGTGCTCAACGGCATCAGCGGTCCGCAGGGCGGCATGGCCGGGATGTTGCTTAAGCCTTGGGCCGAGCGCAAGCGCTCATCGATCGCGCTGAAATCGCTGGTCCAGGCCGAGCTGTCCAAACTGGAAGGCATCAACGCATTTGCCTTTAGCTTGCCGCCGCTTCCGGGCGGTTCGGGCGGCTTACCAGTGCAGATGGTGATCAAGTCGACGCTCGGTTTCCAGTACATCTACGAACAGATGTCGGAGCTGAAGGATGCCGCGCGCAAGAGCGGTCTGTTCATGGTCAGCGACTCTGACCTTGAGTTCAACCAGCCGGGGGTGCGAATCAAGGTCGATCGATCCAAGGCGAGCGACCTTGGCATCACCATGCAGAACGTCGGTAGCGCGCTCGCGACCCTCCTTGGCGGAAACTACGTCAATCGCTTCAACCTGCAGGGCCGCTCCTACGAAGTGATCCCGCAGGTGCCGCGCGAGAAACGCCTGACGCCGGAATCACTTGGGAGCTATTATGTCAAGACAGCGGCGGGCTCGATGCTGCCGCTATCGACCGTGGTCTCCATCGAGACTGCGACCAATCCGAACGCACTCACCCACTACAACCAGCTCAACTCCGCGACCTTCCAAGCCGTACCGATGCCCGGCGTCACGATCGGTCAGGCTGTGGACTTCCTCGACGTCGAGGCAATGAAACTGCCCGCAGAGTTCAGTCACGACTTCCTCGGGGACGCCCGTCAATATGTGCAGGAGGGTAACAAACTAGTCATCACCTTTGCGTTTGCACTCATCGTCATTTTCTTGGTGCTTGCGGCGCAGTTCGAAAGTCTGCGCGATCCCCTCATCATTATGTTCAGCGTTCCCATGGCAATCGCCGGCGCCTTAATCCCGCTATTCTTTGGCTTGGCGACGATGAACATCTACACCCAAATCGGACTGTTGACATTGGCTGGGCTGATATCCAAGCACGGTATTCTGATGGTCCAGTTCGCCAATCAGCTGCAGCTCAAGGAGAGACTCGATTCCCGCTCGGCCATCGAGATGGCGGCGCGCGTCCGCCTCCGCCCAATCTTGATGACCACCGCGGCGATGGTCACGGGCCTCTTACCTTTGTTGACCGCAACGGGTGCTGGCGCCGCGAGCCGCTTCTCGATCGGGCTCGTGGTCGTCGCGGGCATGTCCATCGGCACGCTGTTCACGCTTTTCGTGCTGCCGGCGCTCTATGTCGCGATCGCGTCGGATCACCGCGCCGACGCGAGTTCCGATCACGTCCAGAACGCCGCCGAGCTCGCCTTCATCGGAGCATCCGATGCCCACCTGGCCAAGCGATGATCCTAACGATCAACTCGGGTTTGCTCGATCGCGCCGCTAGCGTAGCGGCGCTGCTCGCCGACCGCGGTAACCTGATCGCACTGGGTGCCTGCAGTTCATGGCGGCGGACAGGAAGGATGATCCGCGGCTGCTGCGCTTCGTCTCAATCTACTGCTTGCCCGAGGTGAAGGACTACATCGCGACCAAATACGGCCGCTTCATTGTGCAGATGTGGTGAGCGACGGATGCCTGGGAGGGTTTCACGGTCCCTTGCGCGTCCGGAGCTTCAAACCGGTGGTGCGAAGCTTGGGGGAATCATGTGTTCGGCGAAGAGCGCGTCGCGGATCCGTTTCTGCTCCGACAGGCGGATGCTGTTGTTACCTGACCGAGCAGGCCACCGCACGTGAGTTGCCGGACATCACGGCAGCATAACTCGCAGGATTGACGTCGCCCGGGACAGGGACAGAATCCATGTTCCCCGAATGGGTGGCGTACCCATTTTTCAATTGGTTCTTGGTGGAGAATTATTCACTTCCTGACCGCGCTGCAATTGCTGTCTGAAAAGAGACCGCTGATTTGCTGCAGGCTTAGATAGTTGCCAAGAAATTCAATCCCCGCCAATTTTGGGCGCGAAACGAGCCGGCCAAGACGCGATAGTCCGGCGATTACTCGAGCGCGGCCGCCATTTCGGCTAAGGTTTGGGGATCGGAGGCTCCCGGGATGAACCCGCGGTCGGTGCGGGCCTGACTGCACTCTATCGGATGCGGCGGGGCGAGGCATCGGTTCCTGTGGACAGCTGTTCGCCCGGTTTACGTCCGCAGCTATTGGTTGGGTGGAAATAACCAGTCGGCCAAGGGATGCATCCGTGACCAGTCAGCGCGGACGCTCGAGTCCGGCACCTCGCCAGCTTCAATTGAGGCTTCGCCCGTCGAAGTGTCGAACGGGGGGTATTGACGGCGATGTCTATGGCACGCTCGCGCACATGCGGGCTTGCGCGATCTTGCATCAACCCGTGCTCCTCGCATTGGCGGCTAGCGCCGACCTGCTGCAGCACCAAGTCGCCCAACCGCAGCGTCCGGAATGGCGGGTCGTCTCGCCGGTACAATCAGCATCGAATTCGCTCCTGAGGACGAATCGCTCTGATCGTTCCGCGGTTAGCACAACGCGAGATTCCGAATCGTTTGGCCGGAAGCTTTTCGAATGCGGTCACGTGATGGGTGTCCTCATAGCCAAACCGGGCGCTCCGGTCGGATCCAAGGGCTCTTCTGTGAGCGCGGAAATCTGGCCGCGGGCGTGGCGGATGAAGAGCCGAATCGCAGATCGAGCAAGTCCGCTTCTGAGCCGAAGAACGACAGGCGCGCCGCATCGACACAGTCCCAAATCAGCGCTGAATTCAGCGATCGGGCCCGTCATATTCCGCCCAACTATCCGTCGTCTCGTACACCCTCACGCTCGAGAGTTGGGCGAGGCGCGGTTTCGCGTGCTCCCAGATCCAGATGGCGATATTTTCCGCCGTCGGATTTTCCAGTCCCGGGACGTCGTTCAGGCAATGGTGATCGAGCTTCTTTATAAGAAGGCCAAACGCTTCCTCCATGTTGAAGAAATCCATTACGAATCCGGTGTGCGGATCGACGGCCCCGTTCAGCACGACCTCGACGCGATAGGAATGACCATGCACCCGATGACAGCGATGTGTCTGCGGGACGTTTGGAAGTCGGTGCGCTGCCTCGAACTTAAATGCTTGGGATATCTTCATGTGATGCCGAGTGTTTGTGGGACTGCACGCTGAGCCGCCATTTCGGCTGAGCCAGGCAGTCCGAGATAGCCCGCCGCTCGACGGCGTCAGGGCGGTCTTTCGATCGAAGCAGAAATTGTTCAAGCCACGCTCATCGAACCGGTCTGGCAGGCTGCCGGTTGCGGCCACACGAATTTTCAGTTCGTGTCCGCGAGTGACGGCCAGCGCGGCGCTATTTACTGACGCAAATCCAGTCACCACGCTGGCCGGGGCCGGCAGCCTGCCGTTCGTCTCGATCGCGCTGAGGAACCCGATATCGTGTAAAGATTGCAGGACATCATCGAACCAC
>NZ_JBVVPQ010000064.1:0-11018 GCF_055811695.1 Bradyrhizobium sp. MI1.3
CCGCAGCACCGAGCACCGTCCCGGGCTCGGCGGCTGCGACCCCGCCGCCCAACAGGGCGCAATACGCGACGCCCACGGTTGCGCCGGCCTTCCGCGCCGCGCCCACGACGACCACGCCCCTGCCGCCACCGCCGCGTCCGCCGCAGCGTGACCTGACACCGCTCGCGATCGGTGCAGGTGTCGTTGCCGGTGCCGTGATCGGCGCCACCATCGCCGACTACCGCAACCAGCGCCGCGAAAGCATCGAAGGCGGCCGCACCGTCTACACCGAGCCGGACCGCATCATCATCCGCGATCCGGGTGGGCAGACATACGTCCGCGGCAACGATCTCTATCGCTTCCGCTATGGCGCCCGCGACATCCGCACCGAGACTGTCGGCGCCGATACCCGCACCGTGGTGATCCGTCCCGACGGCAGCGAGATCGTTACTGTTGTCGGTCCGGACGGTCGGCTGCTGCGGCGAATCCGCAGGGACCCGGCCGGGCGCGAGCTCGTCATCATCGATAACAGCTACCGCGATCCGCAGTCGGTCGGCGGTTTCTATGTCGACGCTCCGCCGCCCGTCGTGAACATTCCCTACGATCGCTATATCGTCGATGCCGAGGAGGCGTCGCCGGACGTGATCTATCAGACGATGGTGGCGCCGCCGGTGCAGCGGATCAACCGTCGCTACACACTCGACGAGATCCGCTACAGCCCCAATGTTCGCATGCAGATGCCGAGCATCGACCTCAACACGATCAACTTCGAGACGGGATCGTGGACCATCCCACCAGACCAGGCGGCGAAGCTGCAGTCGATCGCCGACGGTCTTAACCGTGCGATCCAGGCCAACCCGCGCGTGGTGTTCTTGATCGAAGGTCACACCGACGCGGTCGGCAACGACGTCGACAATTTGTCATTGTCGGATCGTCGTGCGCAGGCCGCGGCCGAATTGCTGACCCAGCAATTCGGTGTGCCGTCCGAGAACCTGACGTCGCAGGGCTATGGCGAGCAGTACCTGAAGGAGCAGACGCAAGGACCGAGCGCGATCAACCGCCGCGTCACCGTCCGCAACATCACGCCGTTGCTCAACGGCGGCCAGGCTTCGCTGCCGCCGCCCCCGCCCGGCACCGCGCCGCCGCGGTAACGGCACGCACAAACGCAAATGGCCGGGAGCAATCCCGGCCATTTTTGTTTTGCTTGTAGGGTGGGTTAGCCGAAGGCGTAACCCGCCACTGTTCGTATCCGCAGAGACAGAAGAGGTGGGTTACGCTGCGCTAACCCACCCTACGCTTCAGCCCTTGTCGTTCTCCAGCCGGAAGATCTGCGAGCCTTCACTGCCCGACAGCAGGCCCGTGTCGCTGTAGAGCTTCAGCTTGGCGCGGGTATCGTTGATGTCGAGGTTGCGCATGGTGAGCTGACCGATGCGATCGGCCGGCGTGAACGCCGCGTCCTCGACCTTTTCCATGCTAAGCCGCTCCGGCGCATAGGTCAGGTTCGGGCTTTCCGTGTTGAGGATCGAGTAGTCGTTGCCGCGGCGCAGCTCCAGCGAGACCTCGCCGGTGACGGCGCGGGCGACCCAGCGCTGCGCGGTCTCGCGCAACATCAGGGCCTGCGAATCGAACCAGCGGCCCTGATAGAGCAGACGTCCCAGGCGCATGCCGCTGATGCGGTACTGCTCGATGGTGTCTTCGTTGTGGATGCCGGTGACGAGGCGCTCATAGGCGATGTGCAGCAGCGCCATGCCGGGCGCTTCATAGATGCCGCGGCTCTTGGCCTCGATGATGCGGTTCTCGATCTGGTCGCTCATGCCGAGGCCGTGGCGGCCGCCGATCGCGTTGGCTTCGAGGAACAGCGCGACGGGATCAGAGAAGGTCTGGCCGTTCAGCGCGACCGGCTGGCCTTCCTCGAATCGCACCACGACCTTCTCGGCCTTGACGTTGCAGTCGTCACGCCAGAACGGCACGCCCATGATCGGGTTGACGATCTTGATGCCGCTGTCGAGGCTTTCGAGATCCTTGGCCTCGTGCGTCGCGCCGAGCAGATTGCTGTCGGTCGAATATGCCTTCTCGGCGCTCATCTTGTAGGCAAAGCCCTGCGCCGTCATGAACGCCGACATCTCGGCGCGGCCGCCGAGCTCGTCGATGAACTGCTGGTCGAGCCAGGGCTTGTAGATGCGCAGGCCCGGATTGGTCAGCAGGCCGTAGCGATAGAAGCGCTCGATGTCGTTGCCCTTGAAGGTCGAGCCGTCGCCCCAGATGTTGACGCCGTCCTCCTTCATCGCCGCGACCAGCATCGTGCCGGTGACGGCGCGCCCCAATGGCGTGGTGTTGAAATAGGTGATGCCGCCGGTGGAGATATGAAAGGCGCCGGACTGGATCGCGGCGATGCCTTCATGGACGAGCTGCGTGCGGCAATCGACCAGCAGCGCTTTCTCCGCGCCGAACTCCATCGCCTTGCGCGGAATCTCGTTGTAGTCGGCCTCATCGGGCTGGCCGAGATTGGCGGTATAGGCGTAGCAGCGCGCGCCCTTCTGCTTCATCCAGAGCAGCGCCGCTGACGTGTCGAGGCCGCCCGAAAAAGCGATGCCGACTTTCTCACCCTTGGGCAGGCTTTTCAGGATCGTGGTCATGGGGCTTCCAATCGGTCTCGAAGGGCGGATGTCGTTTCACGGGTTGACCGCGCGAATATCAAATTTCGCGGGGCTCGGCACCCCTTTAATGGCTCAAACTGACGGCTCGGGCCCCGTCTTGCGGCCGAACAGGCGCTGGCGCAGCCGGTAGGCAGGCATGTTCAGGCGGGTCAAGGCGGCATCGACCGCCTCGTCCGAAAACCGGGTCCGCGGCCAGCGGTAAATCAGCGCGTAGGCAAACCAGATCACGACGAAGGTGACGAGGCCGGCGATCGACACGTCGGTGAAGAAGTGGCCGCCAAATGCCATCCGCAGGCCGCTGGTCACGAGGCCGAACACCACGGCTCCGGCATAAGCGAGCGGGCGCCACGGCGGCGGTGCCAATGCGGCCGGCGCCAGCGTCCAGAACGCGGTCGCGCCCTCGCCCGAGAAGAACGAGCAGTTGCGCGCGCAACCGCCGCGTGGGTCCCACCACGGCACGAATTGCTGGTCGCCGGCAAACTGCGTCACCACCACCGGACGCGGCCGGCCCCAATAGGACTTGAAGGCGAAATTGGTGAGGATGCCGGCCGACACGATGATCGTGACCAGCAGGAAGACGATCGCGCGCCCCGAGACCATCAGCGGCCGGTCGGGCTTGAACATCTTGACCACAAGCGCGACCAGCGCAGGCAGCACGAACGCCCAGGCAACCCACATCGCGGCGTCCCGCGCAAAGCTGGCCCAGCCGTTCAGCTTGAGCGGAAATGTCTTGGTCTCAGGGTCGAAGAACAGCGCGGCGAGCTTGAGATCAAGCTCGGGATAAAGGCCGAAAACGACGCCGATCACGAGCCACAGCGCCAGGGCAATGAAGAGTCCGGTCCGGTTCATGGCGCGCGGTTTAGCCGAGTGGGAAGGGGATGAAAACCCCGGAATCCGTCATTCCGAGCGAAGCGAAGCAATCCAGAATCCATCCGCGGCGATAGTCTGGATTGCTTCGTCGCTTCGCTCCTCGCAATGACGGCACCTCAATCCGGCCTTGAATTCGAGGGCAGCGGCGGAGGCGGCTTACGCGGCAGCGGCGGATTGCGCCAGGCACCGGCATTGCGACCGGCGATCAGCCAGTAGACGACACCGGCGACGATGCCGGCGCCGGTCATGATCTCGAGATGGCGGCGCACGATGCCTTCGAACTGCAAGGTGTCGGAGTGAAAGGGAATGAGGCCGAGATAGCAGGCGAGGCCGACGAGGCCGCCGCCGACGGCATAGGTGAGAGCACTGCGGATGTAGAGCGCCTCGGTGATCGCGACGATCACCGCCGCCGGCACAAGCGCAAAGCCAGAGACGAAGATGAAACCGAACCCGAGCAGGATGTCGATCGTGCCCTGATCGACGGGACCGGCGCCGAGATCGGCGAACTCCGGAAACAACAGCGCGATGACGACGATCATGCCGCCGACGAAGCAGGCGGCGAGAAAGCCGATGAAGATGACGATGAGGCGGCCGATCAAGGACATGCAGAGGAAGCCAACGTTACCGTCATTGCGAGCGACGCGAAGCAATCCAGAATGCGTCTGCGGAGGCAGTCTGGATTGCCTCGTCGCTGCACTCCTCGCAATGACGGGGAAGCAACACAGTGCACCTACCAAGCTAGTCTGTCATCGCCATGGCGCGCAGCGTCTGGCGTTCCCTGGCGGAGAGTTTTTCGGTCTCCGACTTCAGCTGGCCGCAGGCGGCGAGAATGTCGCGGCCGCGCGGGGTGCGCACCGGCGAGGAATAGCCCGCGTTGAAGACGTATTCGGAGAACTTTTCGATCTGGTCCCAGTCCGAGCATTCATAGGCGGTGCCGGGCCAGGGGTTGAACGGGATCAGATTGATCTTGGCGTGAATGCCCTTGAGCATCTTCACCAGCAGCTTGGCGTCATCGAGCGAATCGTTGACGCCCTTGAGCATCACATATTCGAAGGTGATGCGACGCGCGTTCGAGGCGCCGGGATAGTCGCGACAGGCCTGCAGCAATTCCTTGATCGGATATTTGCGGTTGAGCGGCACCAGCTCGTTGCGCAGCTCGTCGCGCACCGCATGCAGCGAGATCGCGAGCATGACGCCGATCTCCTCGCCCGCGCGCACGATGTTCGGCACCACGCCCGAAGTCGACAGCGTGATGCGGCGGCGGGAGATGCCGATGCCTTCGTTGTCGCCGACGATGAGCAGGGCGTCACGCACCGCTTCGAAATTGTAGAGCGGCTCGCCCATGCCCATCATCACGATGTTGGTGACGCGACGCGTACCGTCTTCGCGATCGGCCCAGTCGTTCAGACGATCGCGTGCGACCATCACCTGTCCCACGATCTCGCCGGCGGTGAGGTTGCGCACCAGGCGCTGCGTGCCGGTGTGGCAGAAGGAGCAGTTCAGCGTGCAGCCGACCTGGGAGGACACACACAGCGTGCCGCGATCGGTTTCGGGGATGTAGACGCACTCGACTTCATGCGCCCGCTCGACATTGTCGCCGCTCGGCAGCCGCAGCAGCCATTTGCGGGTGCCGTCGTTGGAGATCTGCTCGGCCACGACTTCGGGCCGGTCGACGGTGAAATGTTGCGCGAGCTCGGCGCGAATGCCCTTCGAGACCGAGGTCATCTCTTCGAAGTTCTGGGCGCCACGGAAATACATCCAGTGCCACAGCTGCTGCACACGCATCTTGCGCTGCGCCGGTGCAACGCCGATCTCGCCGAGGCGATCGGCAAGCTCGGTGCGCGACAGGCCGATCAGCGAGGGCCTCGCCGGCGGCACATAGGTTTCGAGCGGAGTCTTCTCCACCAGCGTTGCGTTGTGCGGCTCGGTCATCGGTTGCATTGAATGGCCTGATTAGGTGGTCGTTCCGGGATGGTCCGAAGGACCAGACCCGGAACCTCGAGATTCTCAGGTGCGCAATTGCGCACCATAGTTCGCGCTTCGCGCGCCCCGGAATGACGGGAGAAAGTCTAGTCCGCCCTATATAGCAACCGGAACCGCCGATTGCGACCTTATCGACCGCAGGCTTAACGCCTGCAATCCTGCGCGATCTTGTCGAGCGCCTGGGCGAGGCCCTTCAGCGAGAACGTGTCGGTGGTCTCGGTCCCCTTGGACGAGACGCCCTTGACCACGAGATCGGCGGATTTGCGCATGGCCTCGACCATCCGCTCTTCCTCGGCCGCATTCTTGATCCAGAGACCGTCGCCCTGCGAGTACATGGCGAAAGCGGCGCCACCGACCTCGACCGACGATTCAGAGCCCGGCTTCAGTGCGTAGCCGATCATGACCGAGACTTCGTTGTTGACCTTCTCCGCCGGGCGGGTGGAGACGAAGGCATAGGCAGGATCGCGCGGCCGATTCGGCGGGTTGGTCTTCGACGACGACGGCTTGGCCAGCGCGAAGCAGACCTTTTTGCCGTTGGGCGCGGCCGAATAGGCGCCCCAGGTGCCGAACTGACCAATCAGGGTTGGCTCTGCGCCGCCCGCAACCGCCGCGTGCGGAGCCACTGGCTTGCTCTCGGGCTTTGCAGCCGTCTTTCCAGTCGTATTGGTCGCCGGCGCAGCCGATTTCGGCGCGGCCTCTTTCGGTGCAGTTTTGGGCGCGGGCTGCGCCGTCTGCGCCCGCGCGGAATCGACGATTCCACAGGCCGCCACGCCCGTCATCAAAGCTAAAATCAGCACCCGCCACATGCTGGAGTGGTTCCCTCAATATTGTGACTGGAAGATGGCCCGGTCGCGCATTGTCCCCGCGGCAGGGATAGCCGGGAAAGTCCAATTTGGGAAGGCAGTTAGCGAAGGTCGAGGCGACTAGGCCCGGGATCGCGCCGCGCGTTGCTCCGCCCATTGCGCATCGGTCCAGCGCAACAAATCCTCGGCGCCTGAGCTGCGCAAATGCGCGCCACCGTCGATCACCACCATCTCGCCGTTGATGTAGCCGGCACGGTCGGAGACCAGGAAGCTGGCGAGGTCGGCAAGCTCGCGGTGCTCGCCGGCGCGTCCCATCGGGTTGCGCGCGGCCCACCCTTCGTCGCGACCCTCGGGGCGGAGCTGACCCGAGGCGCCCGCGGTCGGGAACGGTCCCGGCGCGATCGCGACGGTGCGGATGCCCTTCGGGCCCCATTCCACGGCGAGACTTTTGGTCATCGCCAGCACGGCCGACTTCGCCATCGCCGATGGCACGGTGAAGGCGCGGCCGGTGATGGTCGAGGTCGAGAGGATCGAGAGCACGACGCCGCCATGCTTGCCGTCGATCCAGCGCTTGCCGGCGGCAAGCGTGCAATACATCGCACCATGCAGCGTCGGCGCGAGGATCGCATCCGCGGCGCGGAATGAGAGATGCTCGCTCTGCGCAATGAAAGTCGCAGCCGCGTTATTGACGAGAATATCGAGCGGCGCCTCGCGCCAGATGGCGTCCATCATGCTCTCGACGGCGGTGCCATCGCGGATATCGCAGGCGATCGTCGCGACCTTGCCGCCGATCTCTTCGCGCATCTCGCTCGCCGCCGCCTCGAGCCGATCGACCTTGCGGCCGCAGATCACGAGTTCAGCGCCGAGCGCGAGGAAGCGGCGCGCCATCGCAGCACCGAGACCTGAACCGCCGCCGGTGACGAGGATGCGCTTGTCCTTGAGCAGGCCTGTTTCAAACATGGTTTGAATCCTCCCTTTCTGTCTTCCCGTCATTGCGAGCGCAGCGAAGCAATCCAGGCTATTTCCGCGGCACGGATTCTGGATTGCTTCGCTGCGCTCGCAATGACGAGAGGATAGGCCGGTGCGGTCTAATAGACAAAGAAACCGGATTGTCGCCCGCACCTAAATCCGGCAGAAACGGGCAAACTATAAATCCACTCGAAACGCCCAGTACTTCACTTCTCAAGAAGGTGCCGCCATGAAAGCCATCCTCTGCTCGCAATATTGCCAGCCCGACGATCTCGTTCTGGCCGACGTGCCGGATCCGGTGGCCGGTCCCGGCGAAGCCGTGATCGCGATCAAGGCTGCGGCGCTGAACTTCTTCGATATCCTGATGATTCAGGGCAAGTACCAGATCAAGCCGCCGTTCCCGTTCTCGCCGGCCGCCGAAGTCGCGGGCGTGATCGAGAGCATCGGCCCCGGCGTAACCGATCTGAAGGTCGGCGATCGCGTCGTCGCCTCCTGCGGCCACAATGGCGCGCGCGAAAAGATCGCGCTGCCTGCGGCATCGATCGTGAAGATCCCCGACAATCTCGATTATGACCGGGCGGCCGGCATCATCATCATCTACGGCACCGCGCTGCATGCGCTGGAAGATCGCGCGAGCCCGAAGCCGGGCGAGACGCTCGCGGTGCTCGGCGCCGCCGGCGGCACCGGACTTGCCGCGTGCGAGCTCGGCAAGCTGATGGGCCTGAAGGTGATCGCCTGCGCGTCGTCGGACGAGAAGCTCGAATTCGCGAAGGCGCACGGTGCAGAACTCACGCTCAATTACGGCAAGGAAGATTTGAAGGAAGGCTTGCGAAAGCTCACCGGCGGCAAGGGCGTCGACATCATCTTCGATCCGGTGGGCGGCACCTATGCCGAGCAGGCGCTACGCTCGATTGCCTGGGAAGGCCGCTTCCTCGTGATCGGATTTGCCGCCGGCGACATTCCGAAGATGCCGCTGAACCTCGCGCTGCTGAAGGGCTGCGACATCCGCGGCGTGTTCTGGGGCGCGTGGACCCGACTTAACCCGGAAAAGAACCGCGCCAATCTCGAGAAGCTCGTGAAGTGGACAGCGGAGGGGAAGATCTCCTCGCATGTCGATCGCGTCTTCCCGCTGGCACAGACTGCGGATGCGCTGAAGGTGCTGGCGGGACGTCAGGCCATGGGCAAGGTGATCCTGCATCCGTGAGGCTATGCGGCGTGGCGTGTGTCGGTACGGCCGCTCGCCACGAGCTCAACTGTCATCGCCCGGCTTGACCGGGCGATCCAGTACTCCGAGACGTCAGTCATTGAATCGAGAAGCCGCGGCGTACTGGATTCCCGCCTTCGGGGAGAATGACAGCGAGCGCGGGACAGGCAGTGTCCGCGCCGCCGCCGGATCAATCCCCCTCAACCATTACCGACAAAATTGCGGGGCATTCCTTCGCCTCGCCCCAATCAAACCCAAATATCTCCCGATTCGCGCAAGCCGCCGACTTTTTTTGGGCTGATTCAGACGGCGATTTACCGGCTCCAGTTTGCGGGGCATTTCTGGACAACAACAAAAAGACTGAAGCCGGGATGCCCCAGCGTTGCGTTAGTAAGGGGGAGCATCACCATGGAGACGACGGCGTACCGCCCGTCCAGGGAATCGAGATCGGTCGATTCCGATCAAACTGCATCACATCCGGCCGTCGCGTCCTATATCCGTGCGCGCGCCGCGCGGGTCGATCTGTCACCGGAAGATCCAATTCCACTGTTCCTGTCCGATCCGCTCGGTGTGCCGGATTCAGCCGAATATACGGCGCGGGCGTTGAGTCCCCGGCTCAGATTTGTCCCGCCTGTTCTCGCGGCGGTTCTCGTCGCATCCACGCTGGCCGTTGCGGCCGCGCTGTTTCAGCCCAGTCTCCGCAATCTCTTCGCCGCCGACGCTGCCAGCCCGACGGGTGCCGAGCTGGACCAGGCCATGGCGTCGGCCGACGTGCCGGACAGGCCTCAGACCGCGTACAAGGACCCGGCGCGCTTGGGCAACACGAGGCTGGCGAGCGCTGACGCGCAGGATCTCCCCGCAGCCTCAGCTCCGAGCCGCGAAGCGATTGCGACTGCCTATCAAACCGCGCTGCAAGCCCAGGCGCCCGGGCCAGTCGCCGCGCCGCCTGCGCCCCCACCGCCCGCCAAGACGCTCGATGCCGACACACTGGCTGGGCTGATGGCGCGCGCGAACGGTCTGTTGGCGGTCGGCGACATTGCCGCGGCGCGCCTGCTGCTCGAACGCGCCGCCAATGCACAGGATGCAACGGCTGCATTTCTGCTCGCGCAAACCTATGACCCGGCGGTGCTGGGCACGAGCGACGCGCGGCGCGTTGCTGCCGACGCGACCGCCGCGCGCGACTGGTACCAAAAGGCCGCAGGCCTTGGATCGGCGGAGGCGCGGCAACGCCTCGCCCAGCTTCAGAACTAGAACTCTTTAGGGGATATCATGCGTAACGCTTTGAGAATGGCGCTTGCCGCCATCATGACGATCTGTGCCTTCGCGGCACGCGCCGAGCAGACCGAATATGATCCGGCCAAGGTCTCTGACAGCCTGAAAGCCATCTTCCAGTTCGGTTCGAGCTCGACCAAGCAGTCGCTGAACGCCAACACCGTGACGTTGATCACCGGCACGATCGGCGGCACCTATGTGCAATTCGGCGCCGACCTCGCCTCCGTGCTCGACGACGGCAACAGGATTCGTGTGTTGCCAATCGTCGGCCGAGGCTCGGTGCAGAGCGTTGCCGACATCCTGTTCCTGCAAGGCGTCGATCTCGGAATCGTGCGCGCGGATACGCTCGACTATCTCGAGCGCAAAGGTTTTGCCAAGGACATCAAGAAGCAATTCACCTATGTGACGAAGCTCTACAACGAGGAGATGCAGGTGATCGCGCCAAAAGCGGTCGCGACACTCAAGGATCTGGAAGGCAAAACTGTAAGCGTCGATCTGCCGAACGGCGGCACCTTCGTCACCGCGCTCACCGTGTTCGAGCGGCTCGGGATCAAGGCGAAATTCGTTTATGTCGAGCAGCGCATCGCGATGGAGAAACTGAAGGCCGGCGAGATCGACGCCGTCATCGTGGTCGGCGGCAAACCGTACAAGTCCGTTTCGACCTTCGGCAATGACGGCCGCTTCCACCTTGCGACCGTGGATTATGCAAAGCCCCTCCAGAGCGACTATCTGCCGGCGACGCTGACCGCCAAGGACTATCCGAACCTAGTCAAGGAGGGCGAGAGCGTGGACACCATCGCGGTGCCGGCGGTGCTCGCGGCCTACAACTGGGCGCCCAACACCGAGCGCTACCGCAAGCTTGCATTGTACGTGGACGCGTTCTTCACGAAGTTCCCGACGCTGCAGAACCCGCCTTTCCATCCCAAGTGGAAGGAGGTCTCGCTCGCGGCGCCCCTGGCGGGCTGGAACAGATTGCCGGTGGCGCAGCAATGGCTCAACCGCCACGGCGTCGAACCGGTGACGCGGCAACGCTTCGAGGCGTTCCTGCAACAGAGCCCCTCGGCCGCAAAAGTGTCCGACGCGGATAAGGAAACGCTGTTCAAGCAATTCCAGGCGTGGGACGCGGAAAAGGCGCAGGCGCAGGCGGAAAAGAAGTAGCGAGCAGCCATCCACAGCTGTCATGGCCCCCCCCAGCGGGGGGGGGCGCCCAGGCGCGACGGGGTTTGGTGAAAAGGGGGGCGGGCCCCGGGGTCAGGGTTGGCCCCCGAAGCCGGGGAGTGA
>NZ_JBVVPQ010000064.1:11028-40058 GCF_055811695.1 Bradyrhizobium sp. MI1.3
ACGCCGGGGGGGGGCCGGCCCACCGGCCGCCCCCCCCGACCAAAACCCCCCCCCCCCCCCCCACCCCCCCCGCCCCCCCCCCGCGGGGGGGGCCCATGACAGCATTCCGAGACGGTTATGGTTCAATCGGAAGGCGGCCGCGGCGTACTGGATTCCCCGCCTTCGCGGGGAATGACAGCGGAGTATGCGGCGACAGCTACTGCGCGGCTTCCACGTCCACCTCATCCACCCCGCGCTTCAGCGCGGCGCGGGCGGCTTCGCGATGCTCGTTCGTGATGTGGCTGGCGACCATGCGGATCGCAGTGGCGAGCACGGCGGCGTCATCGGTGAAGCCGAGGATCGGCATCACGTCGGGGACGAAATCGAACGGCAGGATGAAATAAGCGATCGCCCCGAGCAGCGACGCCTGGACATGGCGCGGCGTCTGCCGGTCGAAGGCGCAGTAATAGGCGGCGAGCAGATCCTCCGCGAACGGCAGCTGCGCGGCGACACGCTTCAGCTTGCGCCAGAAGCGGCGCCGCACGCTCTCACGATCTTCCGCGAGCCGGTCGGCCGGCTCGAAACCGACGCTGTGTTCGGCAGCCATGTTCGGACAAACTCCCCGTTCCAGCCTGGGGTGGCAGATCGCCGCATCCCGTGCTGATCACAAGATGGGGACGCGCCCGGGCCCTGCAAGACGTCAGCCTGGTGTCAGCTTGGCGATGGCATTCATCGCCTTGGCGAGCGCGATGTCGAGCGCCGTGACGCCGCCGGCGTCATGGGTCGACAGCACCACCTCCACCGTCTTGTAGACATTGCGCCATTCGGGGTGGTGGTCCATCTTCTCGGCGACCAGCGCCGCGCGGGTCATGAAGCCGAACGCCTCGTTGAAATCCTTGAAGACAAAGGTTTTCCCGATCGCCTCGCGTCCCTGAACCTCGGTCCAATCAGATAGTCCATCCAGCGCCTGCCTGCGCGCCTCCGCCGAGAGCCGTTCTGCCATCATCGCCTCCGTCCTTCAGGGGAACTTTACCCTAACACCGCACCGACGCCCCGGGTTCATACGGGATTAGACCCCATCCGCTAACCATGACGGAGATGTAACCCTGCCGGACAAGAAATTTGCTACACTTGCGGGCGTAAATCGCCGGCCAAGATGAAACTGAGCCTCAAGCGACTGTTCGGGAGATCGATGACCGGGGGATTGGACCTGGCCGAAGCGCCCACCCCGCCCTCGCCGCGATCATCGGCGCGGAAGACGGCGCTCGTGACTCTCGCGCTGGTGCTCGCGATCGTTGGCGCGCTCGCCGGCGGCTACTATTTTGCCATGCGGCCGGTGACGCTGAAGATCGCGGTCGGCCCCGCCAATAGCGATGACGTCAAGGTCGTGCAGGCACTGACCCAGGCCTTCGCGCAGCACAAGAGTTCTGTGCGGCTGCGCCCGATCCAGACCGACGGCGCCACCGCTAGCGCCAATCTGCTCGCGGAAGGCAAGGCCGACCTCGCCATCGTGCGCGGCGACGTCGACGTACCGAAGAACGCGCAAGCGGTTGCGACCCTGCGCAAGAACGTCGTGGTGCTGTGGTCCGTGTCCGGCAAGGGCAAGAAGAAGGGTCCGAAGATCACCAAGATCGCGCAGCTCGCCGGACATCGGGTCGGCGTGGTCGGCCGCACCCAGGCCAACGTCAATTTGCTCAAAGTGATCCTGCAGCAATACGGCGTCGATCCCGCCAAGGTCGAGATCGTGCAATACCCGGCAAGCGAAGCCGTCGAGGCGATCAAGGCCCAGAGGGCTGATGCCTATCTCGCGGCCGGTCCCGTCAACAGCAAGATCACGTCCGAGGCGATCGCCGCCTCCACCAAGGATTTCGGCACGCCAACCTTTCTCGCGATCGATTCCGCGGATGCGATCGCGCAAAATCATCCGGTCTATGAAGCGGCCGAAATTCCCGCGGGCACTTACGGCGGCTCGCCCGATCGCCCCGACGACGAGGTCAAGACCATCAGCTTCTCGCACCACATCGTGGCGCGCAAAACTGTGTCCGAAACCACCATCGCGGCGTTCACGCGCCAGCTGTTCTCCGTGCGCCAGCAATTGGTGACGGAATTCCCGCTGGCGGCGAAGATCGAAACGCCCGACACCGACAAGGATGCGGTGATTCCCGTGCATCCCGGCGCCGCCGCTTTCGTCGACGGCGAGGAAAAGACCTTCCTCGACAGATACAGCGATTACATCTGGTGGACCCTGATGGCGCTCTCGGCCATGGGCTCGATCGGCGCCTGGTTTGCAGGCTATCTGAAGAAGGACGAGCGCGACAACAACAGCCATCTGCGCGAGCGGCTGCTCGACATGATCACCGCCGCTCGAAAGAGCGAAACGACCGAAGATCTCGATCAGATGCAGACCGAGGCCGACGAGATCCTGCGCGACACGCTGCGCTGCTACGACCACGGCGCGATCGAGGAAGGCGCGCTCACCGCCTTCAACATTGCGCTCGACCAGTTCCATGCGGCGGTTGCCGACCGCAAGGCGGTGCTGTTCAGCCTGCCACAGAACCTGCAGCGCACCGGCGCGCAATTCCGGGCCGCGGGCAACGCGTAAGCGCTTGCACCCGTTATCGCTGCGTCACATTGTCTCAATATAGCGTCGGGCTTCACCGTGGCGGCCGCCCTGGACGGCCGCCTCACGCGATATCGAGACCGTCCCATGAACATCAAATTCTCCCGCCGCAATTTCCTGACGACCAGTGCCGGCGCGCTCGGCGCGGTCGCAATGCCCCATCTCTCTCGCGCGGCCGACCGGCCGGCGGTGACCCATGGCGTGCAGTCGGGCGACGTCACCGTCGACGGCGGGGTGGTCTGGGCGCGTACCGACCGGCCCGCACAGATGCTGGTCGACGTGGCGACGACGGAGTCGTTCAGGGATGCCCGCGCACTGCCGCCGATCGCGGCGCTGCCCGAGAGCGACTTCACCGCAAAGATGCTGATCGAAAACCTGCCGGGCGGACAGGACATTTTCTATCGCGTCCGCTTCCGCGATCTTTCGCACACCGCGGTGGAGGGCGAGCCGGTGACCGGCCGCTTCCGCACCGCGCCCGCCGACCGCCGTGACGTCAGCTTCGTCTGGGGCGGCGACGTCGCAGGACAAGGCTGGGGCATCAACCCCGACGACGGCGGCATGTTCACCTTCTCGGCGATGCGCAAGCACCGTCCGGATTTCTTCCTGCACTCCGGTGACACCATCTATGCCGACGGCCCTATCCAGTCCGAGGTGAAGCTCGCCGACGGCAAGATTTGGAAGAACGTCACGATTCCCGAGAAGGCCAAGGTCGCCGAGACGCTGGACGAGTACCGCGCCGCGCACAAATACAATTTCACCGACGACAATCTTCGCGCCTTCAATGCCGAAGTGCCGATCTTCGTGCAGTGGGACGACCATGAGGTGACCAACAACTGGTCGCTGTCGAAGGAGCTGCCCGCGACCTACAAGGAGCGCGACATCGCGCTGCTTGCGGCCCGCGCAGGCCGTGCCTTCCACGAGATGTATCCGATGCGCGAAAGCATCGTCGAGCCCGGCCGGGTCTATCGGCAGATCTCCTATGGTCCCCATCTCGACGTGTTCGTGCTCGACGAGCGTAGCTATCGCGGCCCGAATGGCCCCGACCTCGAAACCGCTTACGACCCGGCCAGCTATTTCCTCGGCCCGGACCAGACCGCCTGGCTCAAGCGCGGCCTGTTGAATTCGCGCGCGACCTGGAAAGTGATCGCCTCCGACATGCCGCTCAGCCTCGTCGTGTCGGACACGCCGAAGGGTGGATCGGAAGCCATTGCGCAGGGCGACGGCCCAGTGCGCGGCCGCGAGTTCGAGATCGCCGACATCCTGCGCTTCATCAAGATGGCGCCGGTCAGCAACACCGTGTGGCTGACGGCGGACGTGCATTACGCCGCCGCGCATTATTACGATCCGAATAAGGCGCAATTCCAGGATTTCGAGCCGTTCTGGGAGTTCGTGTCGGGCCCGCTTCACGCGGGCACATTCGGTCCGAACGCGCTCGACAATACGTTTGGGCCGGAGGTGCGTTTCGTCAAGGCGCCGGGGAAAGACAACCAGAACCTGCCGCCGTCCGCCGGGATGCAGTTCTTCGGACACGTCAAGATCGACGGCGCTTCCGGCCAGATGACGGTGACCTTGCGCGACCGCGCCGACGTCGCGCTGTGGTCGACCACGCTCGATCCGAAGCAGGCCTGACGCCGTATCGCTAGTCCGCCGCGCGGACCTGGAGCGCCGCCTCCAGCGCGTCGCTCGAACACGGCTTCTGCAGACGCGGCTGGCTGGCGAATTCCGGCGGGATGCGCGCGTCAGCGCCGTAGCCGGTAACGAAGACGAACGGAATTTTCAGCGCCGCGAGCCGTTCGGCCACCGCAAAGCTGTTCTCGCGACTCAATCCGACGTCGAGCAAGGCGAATCCGGGGACGCGCGCCGCGATCGCGGCCAGCGCCTGCGCCACTGAACCTACCGTGCGCACGCTCTTCACGCCAAATCCGAGCAGGCGATCCTCGAAGTCGATCGCGATGATCGGATCGTCCTCGACGATGAGAACATCGGCAGGACAATTTGAACTATCGGAAACGGCGGGTGCCATCATCGTAACTTGGAGCATGAGGTTTCTCTGACTGGGATACCGGTCACGACGCCTGCACCCAGCGCGGAGGGTTCCCGGAACGAAACCCACCACATTACAGTTATTAGGTCTGTCCACTTGTGCACACAGGACCTCGACGGAACTCGCTAAGGTGGAGGCGGATGGGAGTTTGAGATGGACGCGCGGACCAGCAACGCCACCGAGATCGACAGCCGGCCGACCAACAATCTGCTGCGGCGCTTGAGCCCGGCCGACTTCGCCCTGCTTGCGCCACATGTCATGCTCGAAAGCGCAGCGGCGAATGAATTGCTCTACAACCCCGGCGATGACGTCCAGGTCGTCCACTTTCCCTGCGGACCATCGCTTGCGACCTTCCTCGTTCCCAATGAGGACGGCCGCGACGTCGAGACCATCCTGGTCGGCCGCGAAGGCGCGGTGGGCGGCATCGTCAGCGAAGGATTTTTACCGGCCTACACCCGGATCTGCGTGAAATTCGGCGGGCCGTTTGCGCGCATTCACGTCGGCAAGCTGGAGGCCGCCAAGCAGCGCTCGCCCTCGTTGCGCCATGTCTTCGCTCGCTACGCCGACTGCATGCTGGCGCAGATTTTCCAGTCCACCGCCTGCAACGCCATTCACTCGATCGAGCAGCGCACCGCCAAATGGATGCTGGCGGCGATGGAGCGGACCGGCGATGAGAGCAGCGTGCCTCTGACGCACGAACAGCTCGCGACGCTGCTCGGCGTCGGCCGCAGCTATGCCAGCCGCGTGCTCCAGTCGTTCAAGGCGGAAGGCGTGCTCGACACGCGGCGCGGATCGATCCTGGTCCGCAACCGCGAGGGCCTGCGCCTGCGCGCCTGCATGTGCAACGAGGCCGTGAAGTTGCACTTCGAAGAGGTGCTGCGCGGGGTCTATCCGACCGAAGAGCGGCAAGCCGGCTAGCCACCTGCCTCGCTCCTCTTCGGGGATAAGAAGCGGCCGCACTATCCCGCCGGGCGGGAACCTGGGCTAATGTCCCCCCGCATGAGCGGGGCTTTCCTTCACACTCTCTTCGACATCGCAGCATGGCTGGCTGCGGCCGTGGCGCTGTACTGGCTGTCGCGACAGGGCTTGCTGTTTCCGGCGCAATCCTTCGAGCGGTCCTACCTCGCCGCTTTGGTGTTCGGTGCGGGCCTCGGCGCCTATCTGTTCGGCTCCGCCAATCTGTGGCTGTCGGGCCAGAGCGGCATTGCGCGCTCGGTCGAGGGCGCGCTCGCCGGGGGCATCGCGGCGATCGAGCTCTACAAATGGTCCGCAGGGATCACGGTGCGAACCGGCGCCCGTTTTGCGCTGCCGCTGGCCCTCGGCATCGCGATCGGCCGGCTCGGCTGCTATTTCGCGGGCCTTGAGGATTTCACCTACGGCACGCCGGCGGCATGGCCCTGGGGCCATGATTTCGGCGACGGCATCCTTCGGCATCCCGTGCAGCTGTACGAAAGCGCCGCGATGGGCGTATTCGCGCTGCTCTACGTGGTGGCGGTCTTGAACCGGAGCGCGTTTGTGATCACCAATGGTTTCTACCTCGTCCTCGTCTACTATGGCGCACAGCGCTTCCTGTGGGAATTCCTCAAGCCCTACGGCACGCTGATCGGCCCCTTCACGCTGTTTCACGTGCTGTCGCTGTCCATCCTGCTCTACGCTGTCGTCATGCTGGCGACGGCGCCCAAAGCGAGACCCATGCATGAACGCGCCGTTGCGTAAGTCGCGCCCCTATATCTTCTGGGGCCAGACTCAATCTCTCTGCGAGACCTGCCTGAAGCTGGTGCCGGCCAAGATCCAGATCCTCGACAACGAGGTCTGGTACGAGAAGCGCTGCAAGGAGCATGGCGTCCAGTCCACGCTGGTCTCGACGGACGCAGCCTATTGGCGCCTGTGCAAGGATTTCATCAAGCCCGGCGACCGGCCGCTAGCCTTTCAACGGCATACCGAATTCGGCTGCCCCTACGATTGCGGCCTATGTCCCGACCACGAGCAGCATTCCTGCCTGGCCCTGATCGAGATCACCGAGCATTGCAATCTGACCTGCCCGGTGTGCTTTGCCGATTCCTCGCCGGCGCGGACCAGCTTCACGCCGCTGGCCAAGATCGAGCGAATGCTGGATGCGCTGGTCGCGAGCGAGGGCGAGCCTGATTTGGTGCAGATCTCCGGCGGCGAGCCGACGCTGCATCCGGATTTCTTCGCGATCCTCGATGCGGTGCGCGCCCGCCCGATCCGCCATGTCATGATCAACACCAACGGCCTGCGTATCGCCCGCGAAAAGGATTTCGTGGCGCGGCTCGCCGAGAACAAGCGCGGGCTCGAGGTCTATCTCCAGTTCGACTCGCTCGAACGCGACGCGCTGATCAATCTGCGCGGCGCCGATTTGCGCAAGATCCGTCAGCAGGCGCTGGAAAATCTCGAGCATTACGGCGTATCGACCACGCTGGTGGCGACCATCAAGCGCGGCGTCAACGATGCCGAGATCGGCGACATCGTTCGCCATGCGCTGACCTGGAAGTGCGTGCGCGGCGTCACGCTGCAGCCGGTGCAGGATGCCGGCCGCAACGAGAATTTCGACAAGAACACCGACCGCATCATGCTGTCGGAGATCCGCAAGCGCGTGGTCGAAACCGGCGTGTTCGGCGACAAGGACATGATCCCGCTGCCCTGCAACCCCGAAAGCATCTCGATCGGGTACGGCCTGCGCAACGGCGACAAAGTGCTGCCGCTGACCTCGCTGATCCCGCAGGAGCAACTCGTCGCATTGTTGCCCAATACGATAAGCCCGGAGAAGCATCCGGCGCTGAGGGAGAAATTCATCGATCTGTTTTCGCTGTCCTCGGGACCGCTGAACACCAGCGAGCGCGTCTGCGAATTGTTGTGCTGCCTGCCGAGCTTCGAGGTACCGCAGGGCATCACGTACGAGAACGTATTCCGCGTCACCATCGTGCAGTTTCTCGACCGCTTCAATTTCTGCGTCGGCAACGTCAAGCGCAGCTGCATCCATTTCGTCACCGAGAACGGCGCGATCATCCCGTTCGACACCTACAATCTGTTCTACCGGAACGGAAAGATCGACGGCATCCGCGCCGAACTGGCAGCGCAGTCAACCGAAGGAGCCCTGCAGGCATGAGCATCAGCGACACGCCGCCAGCCCCCCCGGGACCGCCTCCTGCCCCGCCGAACAAGCGCAGCGGCTGCCTGACCGCGCTCATGGCGATCTTCGGGATCATCCTGCTGCTGCCCGGCGCCTGTGCACTCCTGTTCGGCGGAATCTCGATATCCGACAGAGGCCGGATCGATTCCGACGTCGCGCCCCTGGTGTTCCTGGGCCTGGTCGTGGGGCTCGGCGGGGTCGCCCTGATCTGGGCCGCCATCAAGGGCCGGCGCGGCTGAGCCCGGCTTTTCGCGTAACCCCCGGGAATCCCCGGATAAAATTCAATCAACCAACGGCCAAAGAACACATTGTTTTTTGGCCGTTTTTGCCTATATTGCGCCGCAACGCGTAGGGTGCCCGGTCGATATGCCGGGCTTTCCCTTTTGGGCGGAAAGCGCCCCGTTTCCAGTCTTCAAGCGTTGTTTCGAGAAGAGGTCCCGGTCTGACCGGCGAGATCGCGCTTAACCCATTGTCCGACCGCAAAGAAGCTCACTCATGAACCTTCGCAACATCGCCATCATCGCCCACGTCGACCACGGCAAGACGACTCTGGTCGACCGCCTCCTCCAGCAATCCGGCACCTATCGCGAGAACCAGAAGGTGACCGAGCGCGCCATGGACTCCAACGATCTGGAGCGCGAGCGCGGCATCACCATCCTGGCCAAGGCGGCCTCGGTGCAGTGGAAGGACACCCGCATCAACATCGTCGACACCCCCGGCCACGCCGATTTCGGCGGCGAGGTCGAGCGCATTCTCAACATGGTGGACGGCGCGCTGGTGCTGGTCGACGCCGCCGAGGGCCCGCTGCCGCAGACCAAATTCGTGGTCTCCAAGGCGCTCAAGGTCGGTTTGAAGCCGATCGTCGTGATCAACAAGGTTGACCGTCCCGACGCGCGGGCGACCGAAGTCATCAACGAGGTGTTCGACCTGTTCGCGGCGCTCGACGCCAGCGAGGAGCAGCTCGACTTCCCGATCCTCTACGGGTCGGCCAAGCAAGGCTGGATGGCCGAGAGCCCGGATGGGTCGCACGAAGCCGGCATGCAGCCGCTGTTCGACCTGATCGTGCGTCATGTCGCGCCGCCGACCGTCGAGGAAGGCCCGTTCCGCATGATCGGCACCATTCTGGAGGCCAACCCCTATCTCGGCCGCATCATCACCGGCCGTATCTCCTCAGGCTCGATCAAGCCGAACCAGGCCGTGAAAGTGCTGGGCGCCGACGGCAAGACCATCGAGACCGGCCGCATCACCAAGATCCTCGCCTTCCGCGGCATTGAGCGCACTCCTCTCGACGAAGCCGAGGCAGGCGACATCGTCGCGATCGCCGGCCTGACCAAGGGCACAGTCGCCGATACCTTCTGCGATCCGTCGGTCGACACCCCGCTGGTGGCGCAGCCGATCGATCCGCCGACCGTCTCGATGTCCTTCATCGTCAACAACTCGCCGCTCGCGGGCACCGAAGGCGACAAGGTGACCAGCCGCATGATCCGCGACCGCCTGCTGCGCGAGTCCGAAGGAAACGTCGCGCTGCGGGTCGTCGAAGCCTCCGACAAGGACGCGATGGAAGTCTCGGGCCGTGGTGAATTGCAGCTCGCGATCCTGATCGAGACCATGCGCCGCGAGGGCTTCGAGCTTTCGGTGTCGCGTCCGCGCGTCGTGCTGCAGAAAGACGAGGCCACCGGCGCCACGCTGGAGCCGATCGAGGAAGTCGTCATCGACGTCGACGAGGAGCATTCCGGCGTCGTCGTGCAGAAGATGAGCGAGCGCAAGTCCGAGCTGATCGAGATGAAGCCGTCCGGCGGCAACCGCCTGCGGCTGGTGTTCTACGCGCCGACGCGCGGCCTGATCGGCTACCAGGGCGAACTGCTCACCGATACCCGCGGCACCGCGATCATGAACCGTTTGTTCCATGGCTACGCGCCGTACAAGGGCGAGATCCAGGGCCGCCGCAATGGCGTGCTGATCTCCAACGACCAGGGCGAAGCGGTGGCTTACGCCATGTTCAAGCTGGAAGATCGCGGCCCGATGATGATCGAGCCGGGCTGGAAGGTCTACAAGGGCATGATCGTCGGCGAGCATACCCGCGACAACGACCTCGAGATCAACGTGCTCAAGGGCAAGCAGCTCACCAACATCCGAACCACGTCGAAGGATGAAGCGGTGCGCCTGACCCCGCCGATCCGCATGACCCTGGAAAAGGCGCTGGCCTATATCGAGGACGACGAGTTGGTCGAGATCACGCCGAAGTCGATCCGCCTGCGTAAGCGGCACCTCGACCCGAACGAGCGCAAGCGCGCGGAAAAATCCAAGGAAGCGGTGGCTTAAGCTACCGCCCTCGTGCCCCGGACGCAGCGCAGCACGCAGTGATGCGCTGCTGAGCCGGGGCCCAGTTACTCTCACAACCTCCACATCACCTTGGGTCCCGGCTCTGCGGAGCGGCGTTACACGCCGCACCGCGTCCGGGACACGTGAGCTGTGTGTCCGCCCGGCTTCAGCACTCTTTGCGAACGTGCTAGAGCCCGCCCATGAGCTCCCTTCCCTCCTCCGTTGACGTCGCGATCATCGGTGCGGGCGCCGCCGGCCTCGGCGCGGCGCATGCGCTGGCAGGCTCCGGCCTCTCCGTGATCGTGCTCGAGGCGCGCGACCGGCTTGGTGGCCGAGCCTGGACGGTGCAGGCCTCGCCCGAGGTGACCTTCGACGTCGGCTGCGGCTGGCTGCATTCGGCGGACCAGAACTCCTTTGCCGCGATCGCAAATCAGCTCGGTTTCGAGGTCAACAAGGACCTGCCGCCGTGGCGCGAGCGCGCCTATGGCAACGCGTTTCCGCAGAGCCAGCGCGACGAGTTCATGCGCGCGATGGACGCATTCTACGAGCGGCTCTGGCAGGCCGCGCAGAAAGGCAAGGACGAGCCGGCCAGCCTGAGCCTGGAGCCTGGCAATCGCTGGAATCCCATGATCGACGCGATCTCGACTTATATCAACGGCTGCGAACTGAAGGACATGTCCACACTGGACTGGGACGCCTATGAGGACAGCGACCTCAATTGGCGCGTCCGCCGCGGCTACGGCGCTCTGATCGCGGCCTATGGCGCGCCCTGCCCGGTGGCGCTGAACTGCAACGTCACGGTGATCGATCATTCCGGCCAACGCATCCGCGTCGAAACCTCCCGGGGCACGCTGATCGCCGACAAGGTGATCGTCACCGTGCCGACCAATCTCATCGCCAATGAGGCCATCCGGTTCTCGCCACCTTCCCCCGCCAAGGTCGATGCCGCAGCCGGCCTGCCGCTCGGGGTCGACGACAAGGTGACGCTGGCGCTCGACGATGCCGAGGCCTTCCCGAAGGAAGGCAATTTGCGCGGCGCCACAATGCGCACCGACATGGGCACCTATCATATCCGCCCATTCGGCCAGCCCTGCATCGAAGGCTTTTTCGGCGGCAGCTTTGCACGCGGACTGGAAGACGCCGGCGAAGGCGCGATTGCCGCGCAGGGCATCGACGAGATCGCAGGCCTTCTCGGCAACGATATCAGGCGAAAGCTGAAGCCGCTCTACGAGTCGCGCTGGGCCCACGACCCCTTCGCGAGAGGCTCCTACTCGCACGCGCTGCCGGGCCACGCCGGTGACCGCGCCGTGCTGGCGGCACCTGTGGATGGGCGGCTGTTCTTTGCAGGAGAAGCGACGTCGCCGAATTTTTTCTCGACGGCGCACGGGGCAAGGGACAGCGGCGAACGGGCGGCACAGGAAGCGCTAGGAGTTCTGGGCAAACCGTAACCACACACTCGTATCGCGAGCGCAGCGAAGCAATCCAGAATCTTTCCGCAGCGGCAGCCTGGATCGCTTCGCTGCGCTCGCAATGACGAATTACTCGATCACCCGCGCCCGCAAATCGGCATCCGGTACGAAGCACGAATCATACTTGCCAAAGATGCGGTAGCGGTTGCGCGCGACGAGATTGTAGAGCGGGTCCCGTAGCGGCTTGGGCACGGCGAACAACGCGCGCACCCAACCCCAGCCGGGGAGCTGCGACAGCACCGTCAGCGCGGCGTCCGACTTCATGAACACCTCGCCGCCGTGAACCACGGCGTTGGTGTCGGGATCAGCGGGATCGATGCCGAACGTGCGCGCGAGCCGGGCGCCATAGTCAGACTGGATCGGCGTGAAGCGAAATCGCTTCGCCGTGTCACGTTTGGCGACGAAGCGGACCCAGCGCGAGCAGAAAATGCAGACCCCATCGAACAGGATGACGTCATCGTCAGGCCATTTGGGCATCAGCGATTATCCAATATCAGGAAATGCAGCGTCATGGCTTTTTGCCAGCCGCCGGCTTCAGAGCGCGATCGAGTTCGGCACTCGCGGATTTGACGCCGGCCTCGCTCTCGATCATCCAGTGCCCTTCGCTGCCCACGCCCGGCAGCGCACGGAACTCGACCTTGCCGCCGCTGCGCCGAAACGCGTCGACCAACGCAAGCGAAAATGACGGTGCAAAGTAGCTGTCATTGACGGCAACGAGCCACGTGACGGGGATGCGCGCGGCCTTGCCGAATTCCGCCGCCGCCGCGAGAAGCGTATGCGGCGCGCAGATCCGGTTCGGCTCGTCATTGGCATGGCCACCGCGGCCCGGCGCAAGGGCGATGATGGCGGAGATCGCCTTCGGATCGGCATTCGCGAGCGCCAGCGCGCCCCAACCGCCGGCGGAATGGCCGATCACGATCGCAGCGTCCTTGCGGATAAAATCCTGCTTTCGCACATCGTCCAGCGCGAGCGCGATTTCGTCGGCCGTTAAACGGCCCGAGCGCACATAGTCCGCCTCGTCGCAGCCACCCTGGTCCTCGATATAGCGCCCGCCCGTTGTGCCATGGCCGAGCCGTTCCGGCACCAGCACGGCGAAGCCGCGCGCGATGAGGAATGCAGCGAGTGCGCGGTATTCCGGCTGGGGCATTTGCGCACGCCGCAAGGCGTTTTGCGTCGATGCGTGCGCGATCACCGCAAGCCGGAACGGGCCGGCACCCGGCGGGCGAAACAGCAGGGCATGGGCGGCGATGTCGGTATCCGGCGATGGCACGCGCCATTGCTGCCGGCGAAACGGATCGCCCTCCGCTCCGGACGAACCAAAAGTGACCTGAGCGCACACAGGCGACGCAGTCAGCAAGGCCAACAAAGGCAGAAGCACGAAGATATTGAGGAGCCGCATGAATTGCCGGAGGCGAGAACTGCGACGGTCACACTAGTAGGAACGAATCAATATCGGCAGACTTTCTGCGTTGCCATTGCCGTCCATTCGTTGCCGCAAAGCGGTTTTGCACCGGCGCAGAGCACCCCGGTGCCATTCGAATCGGCGTCTTGTCTTTTTTCGGTACAACATGGTTCAAATACTGATGCAGAAAGTCCACACGTTAACCGATAATTAACGATAGGTCTTGCCGCCGGCGCGGCGACTTGGTTTGATCACGTCCATGAGCACAACCCTGATCGAGGTCCGGCCGGCCAAAGCCGCAGATGCAACTGCGGTGGCGTCCACCCATGACGAAGCCTGGCGCTCCGCCTATCAGGGCATCATTCCCGGCGCCGAACTGGAGAAGCTGATCAACCGCCGCGGTCCGCAATGGTGGGACAGTGCGATCCGCAAGGGCAGCCGCGTCAGCGTGCTGGTGTTCGGCGACAAGATCGCAGGCTACGCCAATTACGGCCGCAACCGCGCCCGCAGCCTGCATTTCGACGGCGAGGTCTACGAGCTCTATCTGCGTCCCGAATTCCAGGGCCTGGGCTTTGGCCGCCGGCTGTTCACCGCGGCCCGCCGCGACCTGATGCAGAGCGGCCTGAAGAGCATGGTGGTGTGGGCGCTCTCGGACAACGATCCGGCCACCGAGTTCTACCGTGCCCTGGGCGGCCGCATGGTGGCGCGCTCCTCGGAGCGTTTCGGGCCGAAGTCGCTCGACAAGGTTGCCTTCGCTTGGACCAATTGAGCTGCTGAAGTCCGCTCGGCAGCGTTTCCCTTCCGTCGATACCGTTGCCGTTTGAGCCGGTGATCGCTGGATTCATTATTTCACAAAAACGCGATGGATCAGCGGGCCAAGCCCGCGTATGACAGCGCCAAAATCGCTGCCGGGTGCGATTTAACCTTGGCAACAACGGAGCCTTGAATGCGTATCGATGCGGTCTCGATCGGGAAAAACGTACCCCACGACGTCAACGTCATCATCGAAGTCCCCGTGGGCGGCGAACCGATCAAATACGAGATGGACAAGGAAGCCGGCACGCTGGTGGTCGATCGTTTCCTCTACACCCCGATGCGTTACCCCGGTAACTACGGCTTCATCCCGCACACGCTGTCCGATGACGGCGATCCCTGCGACGTCCTCATCATCAACACCCGCGCCATCATCCCCGGCGCGGTCATGAGCGTGCGTCCGGTCGGCGTGCTGTTCATGGAAGACGAGGCCGGCGGCGACGAGAAGATTTTGGCGGTGCCCTCGTCCAAGCTCACCCAGCGCTATGACAAGGTGAAGTCGTATTCCGACCTGCCGGATATCACGCTCCAGCAGATCCAGCACTTCTTCGAACACTACAAGGATCTCGAACCCGGCAAGTGGGTGAAGATCCTGCGCTGGGGCGGCCCGGAGGATGCGCACAAGCTGATCCTCGAAGGCATCGATCGCGAGAAGAAGAAGAACGGGTAAAGCTACCGCGTCGAGCGATGGTGTGCTCCCTCGCCCCGTTCTTACGGGGAGAGGGATCGCTTCGTAATCGACCTCTCCCCGCAAGCGGGGCGAGGTGAAGAAAACCTACACCGCCGGCTTCGGCAGCCCTGCGATCGCGCAGGCCGCGCGCAACGTGTTCACGAGCAGGCACGCGACCGTCATCTGACCGACGCCGCCCGGCACCGGCGTGATGGCGCCAGCCACGGCGAGCGCTTCCTGATAGGCAACATCGCCAACGAGACGCGTTTTGCCGTCGTCCTTCGGGATCCGGTTGATGCCGACGTCGATCACGGTCGCCCCCGGCTTCAGCCAGTCGCCGCGCACCATCTCTGACTTTCCGACCGCGGCGTAGACGAGGTCTGCGCGCCTCACGAGCCCGGGCAGGTCACGCGACCGCGAATGCGCGATGGTCACCGTGGCGTTCTCGTTCAGCAACAGCTGCACCAGCGGGCGGCCGACGAGGTTGGAGCGGCCGATGACGATGGCGTTCATGCCTTCGAGCGAGGCATGCACGCTCTTGGTCAAAATGATGCAGCCGAGCGGCGTGCAGGGCGACAGCGCCTCGAAGCCGCCTGCGAGGCGGCCGGCATTGTTCGGATGCAGCCCATCGACATCCTTAGCGGGATCAATGGCATTGACGACGGCCTCGGTGTTGAGGCCTTTGGGCAGCGGCAATTGCACCAGAATACCGTGCACGGCGGGATCGCGGTTAAGTTTTGCGACGAGCGCCAGGAGATCTGCTTGCGAGACGTCGGCCGGCAGCTTGTGCTCGAACGAGGCCATACCGGCGGCCTGGGTCTGGGTGTGTTTCGAGCGCACATAGACCTCGCTGGCCGGGTCGCTTCCGACCAGAACGACCGCAAGGCCCGGTACCAGATTGTGCTCGCGCTTGACGCGTGCGACCTCGTCGGCGACGCGGGCGCGAAGTTCCGCGGCGATGACTTTTCCGTCGATGATCTTGGCGGTCATGTCAGTTCCCTCAGTCCGTCGATTTGGCTGATGCGAGCAGGCGCAGCGCTTCGCCGAGCCGCGCCGGATCGCCGTCGACCGCGATCTGCTTCAGCCGCGAGGTCGCTCCCGACAGGAGTTTGACGCTGGCCTTCGGCACGCCCAGCGATTTCGCCAGCAGCACCAGAACGGCCTTATTGGCCTCGCCGCCATCCGCGATAGCGCGCACACGCACCTTGAGCACGCTGCGGCCATCGGAGAGCTGCTCGATCCCGTCGATATCGTCGCGGCCGCCGCGCGGCGTCACCCGCAGCGCGATGCTGATACCTGCGGCCCCGTAACGCCAAGGTTCCTTGATGACAAGGTTCTTTGGCAACCCAGGGCGCTCCAGCCTGCTTAGATCACGTTCGGGTAGATGTAATACAGGATCACCCGCTCGATGAACATGATGAGCAGGATCAGGATGATCGGCGAGATGTCGAGGCCGCCGAGGCTGGGCAGGAAATTGCGAATCGGCGCCAGGACCGGCTCCGTGATCCGGTACAGGAACTCCGCCACTGCCGACACGAACTGGTTGCGGGTGTTCACGACGTTGAAGGCGATCAGCCAGGACAGGATCGCGGACGCGATCAGCAGCCAGACGTAGAGGTCGAGCACGATGATGACGATGTCGAGAACGGCACGCATGGCTTTTAAAAACTCTGGCTTCGGTCGGGATTGACGTCTTTTGCTAGATATCGGTTCCCCCCGGTCCAAACAAGGGAAGTCGGTGCCGGGATGGCTAAAACCGGGTTACAGCCGTCCTTGACTTGACCTTGGCGGGGACTTAAATGGCGCCCGGTTGTCGGCCGCATTGACCAGAGCGGCCTACAAAAGGGGCCATAGCTCAGCTGGGAGAGCGCGTCGTTCGCAATGACGAGGTCGGCGGTTCGATCCCGCCTGGCTCCACCAGCCTTCGCTCGCTTCGCGAGCTACGGCTCGGCAAGCCCGGACAGTCCCTCGTAGCGAAACGAGCGAAGGCTGCCGCGGCGTAGCCCGCAGGGCGAAGACGGACTGCCGACGAATCCCTCCTACTTCCCCGTAAACCTCGGCGGCCGCTTCTCCATGAAGCTCGCGACTCCCTCCCGGAAATCGCTGCCGTTCAGCGCTACCATCATGTCCCGATTGGCTTCGATCGTCGCCTCCGCCAGCGTCTGGAACGGCACCTCGTAGAGCTGCCGCTTGATCACGGCCATCGCGCTCGGCGAGACGAAATCGGCGAGGTCGCGCGCATAGGCGTAAGTCTCCTCGCGCAGCTTCTCGGGCGAGCAGAGCCGGTTCACCAGCCCGATCCGCAGCGCCTCGTCACTCGAAACACGGCGTGCCGAGAGCAACAGATCCATCGCATTGGCGTGGCCGACGATTCGCGGCAGCATCCAGCTGATGCCGTGCTCGGCGATCAGGCCGCGCCGCGCGAAGGCGGTGGTGAACACGGTGTTGTCGGCGGCAAAGCGCAGGTCGCAATAGAGCGCGTGGACGAGGCCGATGCCGGCGGTTGCGCCGTTGAGCATGGCGATGACAGGCTTTCCGATCGACGGGTAGAAGCCATAGCGCGTCTGCCAGTCGGGCCGCCGGTTCATGTCGAAGGGCGGCAGGTTCGACGCGCGCCTGACATCATCGGGGTCGAGCCCCTTCAGCGCGTCCATGTCGGCACCGGCGCAGAAAGCGCGGCCCGCGCCGGTGATGACGATGACGCGGACGTTGTCATCGGCGCTCGATGCTTCCATCGCATGGCGCACGTCGCGCTCCATGATGGGCGTCCACGCATTCATGCGGTCGGGACGGTTGAGCGTGATGGTCGCGACCTTGTCGCTGACCTCATAGAGAATGTGTTCGTAGCCCATGGCGCTCTCCCTTTGTTTGCCGGCGCAGTTTCGCGCGCGCACGTTGACAACGAGCCTACCATACAAGGGGATGAGAAGAGCTTGTGCTAAGGCGCGATCACTCGGCCGCCTGCGCCAGCAACGGCCGGCGCGTCAGCCAGCCGTCGACGAAATGATCGAGCCAGGCGCGTTCCGCGGCATCGTAGATCGCACGGTCCGCGAAATGATGATGCCGCTGTCGCGCGCCGGGCGCGCTGAGACCGTCATAGCCCCGGGTGGTCCAGCGATGCATCATCGCGTAGGTCACGTCGGGATGGAACTGCACGCCGAAAGCGTTGCCGGTGCGGAATGCCTGCACCGGAAAATCATCGCCTTCGGCAAGCAGTTCAGCGCCAACCGGCAACTCGAAGCCTTCGCGATGCCAATGATAGACCCGCGCCGGCCAATTCGGGCAGAGCCCGTGTCCCGCTGCTGTCGGGCGAATCGGATAGTAGCCAATCTGGGTCAGCGCGTCGGCATGCGGCGCGACGCGGGCCCCCAACTGCTTCGCCAGCATCTGCGCGCCGAGGCAGATGCCGAGGAACGGCCGCTGTTCGCGGAGCGGAATTTCGATCCAGTCGATCTCGCGGCGGATGTAGTCGTCGGGATCGTTCGCGCTCATGGGACCGCCGAAGACCACAGCGCCGGCATGCTGGTCGAGGGTCTCGGGCAGCGGATCGCCGAACCGGGGACGGCGGATGTCAAGACGATGGCCGAGCGCGCGCAGCGCATTACCGACGCGGCCAGGCGTCGAGGATTCCTGATGCAGGATGATCAGAACCGGCAACCGGGTTTCGGAGGCGGCGACGTCCGGCGTCCTTCTGGGGAAGGGCACCACTTCTGCGCCACCAAACCTGTTCGTCCGGAACGACATGGTCTCTGCGAGTGCTATCGGTTCAGACCGCCAGCATAACTAAGCGATCGTTAATTTCGTGTGAGTTTGCGCACACACACGCCTGATAGAAAGCAAGCTCCGGGCCATTGCGGACCGAGAGCTCTCTCTAGTGCCTTTGCCTCTGAAATCGGCTGGTGGCGGACAGGATGAAGCCGCGCGGGAAGAAGCGCAGCGCGAATGGCACGATCTTGATGCCCAGACCGGGGAGCACTGCCCGCTTGTTGGCCATCAGGCCGCGATAGGCCTGCCGTGCGACCTCGGCGGCAGGAACATTGAGAAGGGCCGTATCATGTCCGGAGCCAACGCGGGCGCGGGCCTGGAATTCGGTGGGCACCGGGCCCGGGCAAAGGACGGTGACGCGAACGCCGCGCGGTGCAAGCTCCGCCCGCAAGGCCTCGGTGAAGGAAATGACATAAGCCTTGGACGCGTAATAGACGGCCATGCCGGGGCCGGGCAGAAAGCCGGCGACCGACCCGACGTTGAGAAGACCGCCCTTGTTCCTGATCAGCTGATCGGCAAAGCGCAGCGACAGATCCGTCAGAGCCCGGACATTGACGTCCACGATGCCGACCTGCTCGACGCGGTCGCGCTCAACTGCGTCACCGAATACGCCAAAGCCGGCATTGTTGACGAGATTGTCGAGCTCGACGCCTTCGGCAGCGAGTGCGGCGGCGATCTTCTCGCCGGCATCCGCGTCCTGGAGATCGCAGGCGATCACGATCGGCTTCTTGCCGCCGTTGGCGGCGAGCTCGTTCGCGAGCGCCTCGAGCCGGTCCGCGCGTCGCGCCGTCAGCGCAAGACGGTGTCCGTTCGCGGCGAACACACGCGCCAGCTCCGTGCCGATGCCCGCCGAGGCACCGGTGATCAACGTTACCCGCTCAGTCACGATCGAGATCTCTTGAATTGAAGTTTTTGGCCCCGGAATGCTGGAACGAGAGCATAGGCCGAGCGCGACAGGCAAGCGGCGCCGCCGCATAGCCACTTGAGCGGGAAACGGGGGAAGCAGGCAAACCACGGATTTACAGGAGAAATCCGGAACCCGGACAGCCCGAGGCTACATTAAAGTTTCGTCATGTGACCTGCACAACCGTCAATTGGCGGTGTTGGCACGGATCACCCACCGACCGCGTCGTCCTTGACCTGGCCGCCGGCACGATCTGCGACCGCGTGCTTCAGGTCGATCCGGTCGCGTTGCGAAATCCCGAGCAGGTCGGAAGCGCGCCAGACCACATTATCCTCGAACTCGGTAACCTGGCCGTCGGCGTAGACCAGCTCCCACATCATCTGGACGACGCGCTTGCGGCCCTCTTCGTCGAGCGAGCGCATCATGATGCTGGTGAAGTGATAGAGGTCGACCGCCTCGCCCTCGACCTCCGTCGCATCCGCGATCAGGCGATCCGCGGTGCCGCGATCGAGCCCGAAGTGGCTTTCGATCAGACTGTGCAACTTGCGCTGCTCGGCAGCAGTCGGCTGGCCGTCCAGCGAGATCACGTGAACGAGCAGCGCGGTCGCCGCCAGCCGGTAATCACTGTCACCGAATGCGCGCTCCTGGGCATGGGGAGCAACAATGTCGGCGATGAATTGGCGCAGGCCGTCGAGCATAAGGTCCTACCGAAATCGATGAAGCCGCGGAGCGCGACTGCTACCAGCATTATATGAGCAGGAAACCCAACCGGCGCAACGTGCGTCAGTTCCGCGCGCCGCATTACGTTTCGGCAATCTGGGAGCGTTGGTTTCTGGAGGGCGGCTAAATCGTCTCTCCGACGTCGTCCTGGCGAAGGGCCAGGACCCATTACCCCAGGGTGTAGTTTGGCGAAGACTGGTTGTGGTCCGGTACGCCGACCATCCGCAATCGATAGATTCCGCGGTATGGGTCCTGGCCTTCGCCAGGACGATGTGGGGGGCAACACCTCACGGTATCTCGTACACCACCATCTTGTCGGCGATGCCGCGCAGGGCGGCCTGCTTCTGGATCGGCCTGATTTCGCGCTGCTTGAGGACTTCGGCGACTGCCGGTGCATCGAGCACCGGGCCGGTGATGTGGATCTCCTGCGCGGTCGAGAGGCTCTGCACGCGGGCGGCGATGTTGACGGTCTGGCCGAAATAATCCTGCCGCTCGTTCAGCATCACCGCGAGGCACGGACCCTCGTGGATGCCGATCTTGACGATGAGATCGGCGGTGCCGCGCTTTTTGTTGAGCTCGTCCATCGCCGCGCGCATCCGCAAACCCGCCGCGATCGCATGCTCGGGACGGACGAAGGTCGCCATCACGGCGTCGCCAATGGTCTTCACCACCGCGCCTTTCTCCGACGAGATGATCTCGAGCAGTGCATGGAAATGCGCGCGCACGAGGTCGAAGGCGGCGAGATCGCCGACGCGCTCATAGAGTGCGGTCGATCCCTTCAGATCGGTGAACAGGAAGGTCAGCGAGGTGATCTGGAGCCGCTGGTCGAGACTGAGATTGTCCGCCTTGAACACGTCGCGAAACGTCTGGTTCGACAGCATCCGCTTGGCGGTCAGGAACGGCTTGCGCTTGCCGATGAGGTGATGGAGTGCCTCGGCCGCGATGAAGACCGACGGCAGCACGCGTACGCCGGCCTGGTTCTCCAGCGACAGCCGCAGCGGGCCCGGCCGCATGGTCGTGGTTCCCGTCGGCGCCTGCACCCTGTTGTACATGATGGCGAGCTGCTGACGGTCCTTGGTCGGCTCGCCCTGCACGTCGATGAAATGGGCCGCGTGAGTCACCGGTTCGAAGATGATGATGAAATCGTTCGGCAGTTGCAGCGACATGGTCGCCTTCTCGCCGGCCGGCAGCTCCATCGTATCCAGCGTCACCTCGTTGGCGAGCGTCGCGAACGATTCCTTGTTGAAGTCGACGCCGGAACTCCAGAACACCTGCTTGAAGTACTCCCACACCGGAAGCGTATCAGGATCATGCGCCGCAATGCGCCGGACACGTGAATTGACGGTGAAGGAGACTTCGACCTGATCATCGACGGAGGCCTTGTAGCCGCAGGCGCACAGCGCACAATGATAATCATCGGGCTTGAGCGCCTTCAGGGTCGAGTGCGCACCCAACACGCCGCCGCAGCCCGGGCACAGCACATTCCAACCCAGATCGAACAGGCCGAGCCGCGCCGAATGCAGGAATGCCGAGATCGCGTGCTCTTCATCGAGACCGTGCTGCTTCGCGAAATCGAGGACATTGACGCGGTTGAGCTCGTGATCTTCGCCGTCCTCGATGAGGCGCGCGATCGCGTCGACCACTTTCGCATCGGCGGTCTGCTTCAGAACGGAAAACTGGGCCTGGATATCGCTCATGGCGCAACTCTATCTGGTGTGGATCACGCCGTCCGCCAGGCGAACGCCTGTCACCGACGCGTGATGCGGAACAGCGGCGAACGGTCCGGCTGGGTCGTGACGACGCCGAGCGGAATGACAGGGCTGGTATCGGCAAGCTCGACACGGAACGCACCGATCAGCCGGGCCAGCGCCAGCACGGATTCGGCTTGCGCGAATGGTGCGCCGATGCAGACGCGCGGACCCGCGCCAAAGGGCAGATAGGCAAACCGATCGGGTGCTTCCGTCGACATGAAGCGTTTTGGAATGAACGCGTTCGGCTGATCCCACAGCTTCTCGTGCCGGTGCAGCAGCCACGGCGCGATCATGATGATGTCGCCCTTGCCGATGGCGACGCCGGCCGCGTTGTCCTTCTCGCGCGCGGCCCGGGCGATCAGGAAGGCCGGCGGATAAAGCCGCATGGTCTCCTCGATCGCGGCGCGGGTGAACTTCTGGCGATCGATATCGACCATGCTGTCGAGGTGCTCGCCGCGGGTCTCGGAGGCGACCTCCTCCTGCGTATCGGGATCGAGGGCGAGCAGATAGAGCGCCCAGAACAGCGCGGTCGCCGTGGTCTCGTGACCCGCGAGGATCATGGTTGCGACTTCGTCGACGAGTTGCTCGTCCGAAAAGCCTTTGCCGGTTTCGGGGTCCCGCGCCTCGTCCATGAGATCGAAAAGATCGCGCGGCGGCGCGCCCGCTTTCTTGCCCATCTCCCGCCGCTCGGCGATCAGCATCGCGACGAATTCAGTCCAGCGCTTGCGGAAACGGGCGCGGGCAAAATCCATGGGGCTCGGCCAGGACAGCGGCAGCACCATGTCGAGCAAGTACGGCCGCCCGAGTCGGGCTCCATACTCCATGACGAAGTTGCGCAAGGTCGGACCATGCCGGTCCATGCCGAACGAGAACATGGTGCGTCCGGCGATCTCCAGCGTCATGCGCTGCATGATCTCGCGCAGATCGATCGGCTCGCTCGTTCGCCCGTCCAGCTTCGCGATGGTCTCGTCGAGCACCGCCGTCATGTGCGGAACGAGATTTGCCGTCGCACGCGGCGTGAACGCCGGCGCGAGAGTGCGGCGCTGAAACGTCCACGAATGGCCCTCCGCAATCAGAAGACCGTCGCCGAGCACGGGACGAAGCATGCGGATGCCCGCCGGGGTACGCGAATAATTCTCGTAATTGCTGAGCAGGACATGCCGGATCGCATCCGGCTGGTTCAGGATGAAACTGTTGCGGAAGAAGAAGCGGCCCTCGATGACGTCTTCCTCGTAGGCGCGCTGGCCCCAGGTCGCGATCATGTTCCGCTTGATCACGGCTAGCCGGCCGAGGAACGACATGTCGTCGGGCGCACGCGGCGGGGTCGGAGGGACGATGGGCCGACGCACGCTGGCGATGTTCATGGCTCGCTCCCGCAGAGGTGACGCAGGCAATTAGCTAGTAAGTCAGCTCGGCAATCGCAATCCTGTTCTCGGAGGCAGGCCAGGCGCGTGCCACAATTCGTTCTTCGCCAAATTGGGCCACGATGTTACGCCCCACCTCGCCGGCCGGAAGGCGCAGTGTTGCTGTCGAATCTGTGGGCACACCCGATTTGACGTCCGCCGGCTCCTTGCCGTCGAGCAGCACCACATCCCGCGGCAGGCCGAAATAGCCGCGCGGACGCGACATGATCACCACAGCCCCGGCGTCCTTGTCCGCGGGCCCGAGCGGACGCGCGGCGCGCAGATGCACGACGTCCGACGAGCGCGGGAAGGGTGAGCGGTAGATATGCGTCGTCGGCGCATCCGGCGATGCGACGACGAATTCGAGCGACCAGGAAGGCTCGACCTGCGCCGGTCCCCAGCGGCCGTCGGCACTGGTCTTCGCACTGTGGACGGCGTTGCCCTTGCGCACACCGGTTTCAGGATCGACCCGAAACACGTCGACGGTTGCGCCGGCCACCGGCCGGTTGGTCGACACGCCGCCGGGCGCGCCGGTAACAAGCCCACTCAGCTTCACGCTCTGCTCCGGGACAATCGCGATTCGCGCGGGCTCGCGGGCGGCGATGAATTTGTAGATCTCGCGGAAGGCCCGGGGGTGGAACGCCACCTCGCGATGATCGAGCGCGCCGAGCACGAGGTTGGCCGCCCCCTTCAACTCCGGACCTTCGACGTTGACGCCGGTCGGCGTACCGGGCTTGCCGATGAAACGGCCATCGGCCTGCGCGTATTTGTCCATACCGTCGCTGCGCAAGGTGAGGAAGGCGACATCCGGCGTCACCTCGCTCTCGCCCTCGTTCAGGCCGCGCAAGAACGCGCCGCGGCCGTTGAACTCGCTGTTGGGCTGGTCGTCGGTCGCGAACACGCCGTGATTGGGCGTGCCGCACAGCACGGCATGGCTGACATCGCTGGCGCCGCCGTTCTTGATGACGTTGCGGATGGCATAGCCGCCGCGCGAGCTGCCAACCAGCGCCACGCGGGCCGCGCCGGTGCTGCGCTTCAATTCGGCTATGGCGGCGGCGAGCTCGCGGCGCTGGTCCTCGGTAGAGGAGCGGCCCGCCTGCTCGACCTTGTCGTCACTTCGTGCATTGGGATCGGTGAAATTGATCGCCATCATGCGGTCGCGCGCGATGCCGTTGGATTCCATCCGCCACAAGGTCGTCATCCAGAGCGCGTCGTATTCGCCATTGCCGTGGACGAACAGGATCGGCGGCACCTCGCCCGACGCGGCAGGTGAGGGCTGGGCCAACGCGCCCGTCCGCAAGCTCGCAATTGCGAAGGGCAAGCTGCCGGCCCCTAGCATGATCATTCGTCGTGACAGCTTCATCTGTTCCTCCCCCGCAAAACCATCTCTGTGCACCGCTTATACCGGCCTAACCACTGGACAGCGAAGGACTTTCGCAGGCATCACTGAACTTGCCGGAATCGCCCAAAGACCACTCCAAGACGACTTCAAGACTACTTCTGCCAGCCCATCTGGAAGGGGATATGACCGAGCAGACGAACCGCCAGAAAATTGCGACCGACGGCATCATGGCGCCGCTGCGGTACACCGTGTTCCGGCGCATCTGGCTCGCCAGCCTGCTCTCCAATCTTGGCCTGCTGATCCAGGGCGTGGGCGCCGCCTGGGCGATGACGCAGATGGCCGCTTCGGCGGACAAGGTGGCGCTGGTGCAGACCGCCCTGATGCTGCCGATCATGCTGATCTCGATGCCGGCCGGCGCCATCGCCGACATGTATGACCGCCGTGTCGTCACCTTGATCGCGCTCATGATCGCGCTGACTGGCGCGACCGCGCTCACGGTCCTGGCCTGGTTCAACTACATTTCTCCGGAAACGCTGCTCGCATTCTGCTTCGTGGTCGGCAGCGGCAACGCGCTGTTCGGCCCGGCCTGGCAATCCTCGGTCAGCGAGCAGGTGCCGCCCGATGCCCTGCCGTCGGCCGTCGCGCTGAACGGCATCAGCTACAACATCGCGCGCAGCTTCGGTCCGGCGGTCGGCGGTGTCATCGTCGCCGCGCTCGGTGCGGTGGCGGCGTTTGCGTGTAACGCGATCCTCTATTTGCCGTTGCTGGTGGTGCTGCTGCTCTGGCGGCGCAACACCGAGCCCTCGCGGCTGCCGCGGGAGAAGCTCAACCGCGCCATGGTGTCGGGCTTCCGCTACATCACCAATTCGCCGCCGATCAAGATCGTGCTGTTGCGCACGCTGGTGATGGGCCTGATCGGCGGTGCCATCATGGCACTGATGCCTCTGGTCGCGCGCGATCTGCTGCATGGCGGCGCGCAGACCTACGGCGTCATGCTCGGCGCCTTCGGGATGGGGGCCGTGGTCGGTGCGCTCAACATCCACGAGTTACGCAAGCGCATGAGCGGCGAAGCCGCGATCCGCGCCTGCACCATTTCGATGGCGTTTGCGATGGCTGCGCTCGCCGTGAGCACCGAGCCGGTGCTGACCGCGGCTGCCCTGGTGCTCGCCGGCGCGGTCTGGATGGCCGCCGTCGCACTGTTTAATATCGGCGTGCAGCTCTCGGCGCCGCGCTGGGTCGCCGGCCGCTCGCTCGCGGCGTTCCAGGCCTCGATTTCGGGCGGCATCGCGGTCGGCGCCTGGGGCTGGGGCCATCTCACCGACTATGCCGGCGTCGAGGTCGCGCTGCTGACGGCTGCCGGCCTGATGCTGATCTCGCCGGTGCTGGGGATCTGGCTCACGATGCCGCGCGTCGGCGCCCGTAACGAAGACGCCGATTTGCTAGCGGATCCGGAAGTCAAACTGTCGCTCACGGCACGCAGTGGGCCGCTGGTGGTCGAGATCGAATACCGCGTCGCCCAAGACAACGCCCGCGCCTTTCACAACGTGATGCAGGACGTGCAGCTCTCTCGTCAGCGCAACGGTGCTTACGGCTGGTCGATCGCGCGCGACATCGCCGATCCCGAATTGTGGACCGAGCGTTACCACTGTCCGACCTGGCTCGACTATCTACGCCAGCGCAACCGCTCGACCCAGTCCGAACGCGCTCTGCATCAGGAGGCGATCGATTTCCACATCGGCCCCGATCCGGTGCGGATCCGCCGCATGCTCGAGCGTCCGTTCGGCTCGGTGCGCTGGAAAGAGGAGACGCCGGACCAGGCAGCAAGTGAGGTGCTGCCCGTGGTCGCCACTGCGGCGGGAAGCAGCACGTAGGGTTTCGCGAGTCCGTAGCGACGTCTTACTGCCCGTGATCCGTCAGCACCTTCTCGCAGCCTTTGGTGAGCCGCGTACGGTTTTGCTTGAGGCAGGCGAGCACAGCCTGATCGCCATTGTTCATCACCGGGCGGCAGAAGCGCGTCACATCGCGCGCACAGGCGTCGTGACCGGGCTGCTGCGCGGACGCAGCCGATGCAAACAGGATCAATGGAATGATGAAAAGAAATCTGGTCATCGCGTAATGCCTCTTACCCGGAAGATGTGCGGGCGAAGCTAGAGCGACGATCCCGAAGCCGCAACGGCTTTATTGGCAGGCGGGCTTGCGCTGCCGCGTGGCCCCGGCTTGACGCCGGGGCACATCGCGAGGGGAGCTAACCGACGCAACGACGCTATCGTTGCTGTTACTGAGCGTCCTGGGCGTCAGCGACCTTGCGTGACGCGCCGCCCTTGGCGAGGTCCTTGTCCATCACCGCACGGCAACCGGCGCTCAGATCCGAACGATGCTTCATCATGCACGCCGTGATCTTCGGGATGTTCGGGATTTCCGACGAGCACAGGCGGAAAGCGTCGCCGGTGCACTGCTGCTGGGCTTCGGACGAGAAGGCGAAGCTGGAGCCGGTCGAGGCGATCGAGAGGATGGCGGCAAAGCCCAGAGCCAGGCTGGTGTCGCGGATCTTGCTACTCAAGGACTTGGTGTTCAGAGACTTGGTGTTCAGCGAGTTGGTCATTTGAAGCTCCCATTGGCACCGCTGGAAGCGGGCCCGTTGTTGATGGGATCGACCATGCTCCAGCAAAACAGTTTCCACTGTGATGACGGTCACGGGAGGCCCACCCTCTGTGACTATGGTCACGTTGGCGCACCTCGCTGAAATTCCTTCATATCCGCTGTCGTGTTGGTGTCACGTTAACTGTTCCTTCGCATTAATGGCTCGTCGAGCGGGAAATTCCGCCGGTTTGGTTGCGTAATTGGAAAGAATGGCGATGCGTAATGCGTTGGGCCTGATGCTGGCCAGTGTAGTTGCGGCGGTCGTGATTGCCGCCGGCGGTTGGTTTTATTATTCCTCGCGCGCCGACCAGGCCGCTCCCAAGACGATTGCCGCCCGTGCCGCCGATCAATTGCCGGCACAGGCGAAGCTCGCCGCCAAGGACGACGTCACGACCACGGCGGCGATTGCGGCCAAACCGGCGGCAGCCGCCCCGGCCGCCGCACCCGCGCCGATGCCGGTTCAGCAGAAATCGACCTGCGCCAATCCCAACGCGCTCGGCGTCTCCCGCGTGGTCGAGATCGACACCACCGGCGGTCCGGGCTTCGGCTTCGATCATTTCAAGCAGTTCGACTTCCTCACCGACAAGGAGGTCGTGCTGACGTTCGACGACGGTCCCTGGCCGGTCAACACGCCCGCCGTGCTGAAGGCGCTCGCGGATGAATGCACCAAGGGCCTGTTCTTCTCGGTCGGCAAGCATGCGACCTACCATCCGGAAATCCTTCGCCAGGTGCTGGCGCAGGGCCACACGGTCGGCACTCACACCTGGTCGCACGTCAACCTGAACGGCAAGAAGATGACCGAGCAGATGGCCAAGGACGAGGTCGAGAAGGGTGTTAGCGCCGTGAAATACGCGCTCGGCACCAACCCGGCACCGTTCTTCCGCTTCCCGCAGCTGCAGCACAATCCGGCGATCGTGAGCTATTTCGGCACCCGAAACGTCGCGATGTTCTCGACCGACATCGACTCCTTCGACTTCAGGAAGGGCGCCACGCCGGAGAAGATCATCGAGACCGTGATGACCAGGCTCGACAAGCTCGGCAAGGGCATCATCCTGATGCACGACTTCCAGAAGCATACCGGCGAAGCCATGCCTGCACTGCTCGCGCGGCTCAAGGCCGGCGGCTACAAGGTCGTGCAGATGAAGGCCAAGACGACGCTCGAGTCGCTGCCAGAATATGACGAGGCATTGCTGAAGGACCTGAAGGTGCCGACCTCGAGCGCACGTCCGATCGGGAGCGTGGTGCAGACGGTTTCGCAGTAGCGCGTCCAGTCCGATCCAAATCTCTTGCGTCATGGCCGGGCTTGTCCCGGCCATATGCTTTTTGAGAGCAGGCACCTTACCAGTAGATGCCGTGGCGATGCAGCTCGCTGATGATGCGGCCTTCGGTCCAGCTGCGCTTGTGCTTCGACTTGTCCGCCTTGGCCGTCGTCTTCGCGGCGGGTTGGGTCGTCGTCGCGAGCGCTGAGGTCGTCGCGGTCGTCGGTGTGGGAGTCGCCGCAGGCGCAGTGAGCGAAACCGCCGGCGGGCGATCGAGATATTTCGGAGCTTCGGCGGCTGGCGCTGCTTCGCTCACCTGCGTCGGCGCGGCAGCGAGCGTCGGCGCCGTTTGCTGAACCGAAGCCGGCTCGCTCACCGCGGACAGCGACAGGCTGCGCGGGCCTCCGGCCTGGGCAGAGGCAGAGACCAGCACCATAGCGGCCACCAGAATGATCTTGCGCATATGAAATCTCCCCGTGTTTGGCGTGAGCTGGACACTAGGGGAGCCAATCGCGAGTTTATGTGATCACGATCACTCAGACTGCCGTGCGATACTGAATCCTCCGACGGTGAGGCAATGGCCGCGCTCTACCGGATTCATCTGCACCAGCGCGCTCATGGTGACCAAATGCGCCGGTCACAACGCCTGGCTTGGGGAGATCAAATGAGCTGTGAGCGACCCGAGACATAGGTGACAGGTCGTACCGGACACATGGGTTACACTTTCCGCTTTTGTTCTGCGGGAGGTGTAGATGCCGTGGAAAGCGAGTTCGGTA
>NZ_JBVVPQ010000065.1:0-38781 GCF_055811695.1 Bradyrhizobium sp. MI1.3
CGCATCGGCTCGAGGATCACGTCGGCCTCGATGCCGATCTCGGCGAGCTGCTCCAGCACCATGAAGCGGTAGGAGGCATTGGTGATGACGATCGGGCGATCGAACAGCGAGGCCTCCGAGACGCGCAACAGCGTGTCCTGGAAGGTCGAGCGCGTGCCGAACAGCGGCAGGAACTGCTTGGGCCGCACCTCGCGCGAAGCCGGCCACAGCCGCGTTCCGGCACCGCCGCACATGATCAGGGGGATGATTTTTTGGGACACGTGTGAGCTACTCAAGAGAGGGGTTTATACGCGGTGATAATTTCGATACCATTCGACAAAGCGGCCCAAGCCATCCGCCAGCGGCGTCGAGGGCGTGAAGCCGACGTCGCGTTGCAGGGCCGAAATGTCGGCGCGCGTCTCGAGGACGTCGCCAGCTTGCATCGGCAAAAGCGCGCGGATCGCGGGCTTGCCGATGATCTTCTCCAGTGTCTCGACGAACTCAATCAAATTGACCGAGCAATTGTTGCCGATGTTGTAGACGCGATACGGCGCATAGCTCGACGAGATTTCCGGCTGCTCGGCGTTCCACGCGGGATTCGGCGTCGCGGGCCGATCGAGGGTGCGGATCACGCCCTCGACGATGTCGTCGACGTAGGTGAAATCGCGCCACATATTCCCATTATTGAAAAGCTTGATCGGCTCACCCGCAAAGATCGCGCGCGTGAAGAGCCAGGCGGCCATGTCGGGCCGGCCCCATGGACCATAGACAGTGAAGAAGCGAAGACCGGTCACCGGCAGCTTGTGAACATGTGCGAATGTGTGCGCCATCAGCTCGTTGGCCCTCTTGCTCGCGGCATAGAGGCTGACCGGATGATTGACCGAATGCTCGGTCGAATACGGCAAGGTGCGATTGGCGCCATACACGGAGCTCGACGAGGCGTAGACGAGATGCGCCAGACCGTGGCGCCGGCCGGCTTCGAGCACGGTGACGAAGCCATCACAATTGGCGCGGATGCTGGTGATTGGGTCGTCGATCGAGGCGCGCACGCCGGGCTGCGCCGCAAGGTGCACCACGCGGTCGGGCGAGACCTCGTCGAACACACGCGTCACCGCAGCGAAATCTGCAAGGTCGATCTCGTGGAACGTGAAAGCATCATGCTTGAGCATCTCGAGGCGAGCGCGCTTGAGCGCCGGATCATAGTAAGGAGTTACTGCGTCGATGCCGACAACTCGTTCCCCGCGCGCAAGCAAGCGCTCACAGACATGCATGCCGATGAAGCCGGCAGCGCCGGTAACCACCACGGGGGCCAAAATAAACTCCGTTGTCCGTCCTCATATACCGCATTGCCAGACTGAACCGGTAGAGGCAAGGGTTCAGCATTGGAGAACAGCCGCCTCGCATCGGCAAGCTTAATGCCGGGCGCTTCGGATGTCAGCCTTCCCAAGTTAACCAGAAGGGGCGCCCTTTGCCTGCCGACGAAACATCGGATGCGCGCCCATAAAGGGCTCCCGGCTGCCCGGCAAGATTTTCAACAAGTGTTCCCGGAGCGCCGAACGAACAGCGCGATCACACGACCGATGTCGTCATAATTCCGTGCCTTCGGGCTGCTTCTTTCCGTGCTCACATTTGGTTCGAAAGCACAAATCGCGACCCACGCTTTGTGGCATCGACAACCCGAACGGCACAAAATTGAAGCTTTTCATCAACGGCCGCTTTCTCTCGCAAAAGCTGACCGGCGTTCAGCGTTATGCCGCCGAACTGGTCAAAGCGATCGATGCCCTGCTTGCTTCCGACCAATTGCCCGTTGCCCTCAGAGGAGCCGAGTGGCAATTGCTCGTGCCGAGCGAGACGAGCGAAGCGATCAATCTCGCCCACATCAAGGTACGCAAGATCGGACGGTTGAGCGGACATGCCTGGGATCAGATTGAACTTGCGCGCGCTGCCACTGGAGGTCGCCTGATCAGTCTAGCCAATGCCGGACCTGTGTTTCATCGTGATCATATTGTCGTCATCCACGACGCACAGGTCTTCCGCCGGCCCGATTTCTTCAATTGGCGCTATCTGGCCGTCCACCGAACGATGGGGCGCCTGCTTGCGCGCCGGGCCACGATCGCAACCGTATCGGCTTTTTCTCGCAATGAACTGGCTGCAATGCTTGGCCTTTCGAAAACCGACATTCCGATATTCCCCAACAGCGCGGAGCATTTCGCGTCCACAACGCCTGATCCCGGTATTCTCGACCGACTAGGGCTTCAGCCAGGAAAATATTTTCTCTTTGTCGGCTCCAGAACCAAGAACAAGAATCTCGCCGTTGCAATCGAGGCGGCGCGGCTGCTCGAACGAAAGGACGTTCCGCTCGTCATTGTCGGCGGTGACAACAGCAAGGTATTTCAAGACAATCTGGGCGAGAGCGAATCGGGCCTGCTTCTGGCGGGACGTCTGGCGGACGGGGAGATTGCAGCTCTGTATGCACACGCTCTGGCGTTCGTCTTCCCCTCTCTTTACGAGGGCTTTGGTGTACCGCCACTTGAAGCCATGATCTTCGGCTGTCCGGTCATAGCCTCGACGGCTGACGCGGTGATGGAAACGTGCGGCGAAGCAGCTGCTTATTTTTGCGCCAACGACGCTCCAGCGCTGAAACAGCTTATGCTCGAAAGGTTGGCAGTCGGCGCAATCTCTGATCAGGAACGCAGAAAGCAACAGGATCGTCTTGCATTATACTCGTGGCAAGACTCGGCGCGAGCACTGTTGGATTTTCTCGCGTCGCGCGCATAGCGAGGCGCCGCCGGTTTGGCGGAGAGCGCTTAAATTCTGCGTGCAGCTGTCTCAAGCACGCTGCTGACAGCGGTTCGGCGTCCAACGGGTTCCATGCGCACGTTCGACTTCGACGGACGCGAGCTTCAGCATCGCGGCGCAACAACACCACACCGCTGCCCAAATCTCGCTATGGATTGGATGGATTGTGATCGCATCCATTGATGCTCAATTAAGGATGCGCCATGTCGATCTTCCCAACTCAATCCTCCGCAAGGCAGGCGGTGAAGGTGCTGCATGTCGCGGAAACCATCCGGGGTGGGATAGCGAGCTACCTGAACGAATTGCATCCGCAGCAACAAGCGAGCTTCGGCGCGGAGAACGTGCACTATATTGTGCCATCGGATCATCGCCACGACCTCGTTGGAATCGATGATAGCCAGATCACGACCTTCGACAGATCGGGCCGCAGCATCGCCGGACTATTTCAGATGCTGCGGGCGAGCATGCAGGCGCTCGACGCCTTCAAGCCTGACGTCATGCATCTCCATTCGTCGTTTGCCGGACTCGTTCTACGGCCCGCGTTGGCCGCTCGTTCTGAAGGTCCTCGCGTCGTCTATTGCCCGCATGGCTGGGCATTCTCGCGAGAGACCGGCCGCCTGAGCCATCTGGCGGCAAAAGCTGCAGAGACTCTTCTGGCCCGCACGTCGGATCGTATCATCTGCATTTCCGGCGATGAATTCAATGAAGCGGTTCGGGCGGGAATTCCGACTGACCGTCTGACCCTGGTGCACAATGGCATCTCCAAGAGCCGCCCACTGCCGCACGGCGTTGCGACAGATTGGACTTCAAAGAAGGCCAAGGTCCTTTTCATCGGCCGTCTTGATCGACAAAAGGGCTTCGACCTCCTGATCGAGGCCGCACGATCCCTCGAAGATGTCCTGGATGTTCGCATTGTCGGCGCCTCCGTGGTCAATAAGTTCGACGGAGCTGCGGTTCCCGCCAACGTCTCGCTGCTAGGCTGGCTGGATCGTCAGCAAATCGAGGCTCAGCTGGAGGCGGCCGATCTCGTCGTCATCCCGTCACGATGGGAGGCCTTCGGCCTCGTCGCTCTGGAAGCGATGCGCGCGGCCAAGCCCATCCTGGCCTTCCACAGCGGAGCGCTCCCTGAAATCGTCGTTGACGGAGTCACTGGCGTGCTTTGCGAGCCTGTCGCGGTTCAACCTCTCATCGACGGCTTCCGACGGATGCTCGATCTGGATCTCAAGGTCCTGGGGCAACGCGGCTACGATCGCTTCAAGCAGTTTTATGACGTTCAGAAGACACACCGCCAATTGCATCAGGTCTATGTCGAACTCCTCGACGACAACAAGAGTGGGGTCGAGCAGAGCGTGGCACTGCAATCGGACCTCTCGAAGCCTTTTTGAGGTGAGTCGCGGCAGGCGAGAAATAATGACGAGTATGATCTAGGCGATGGCAGACCACAGCACCTTGGGTCGCAACGGGCTGCTCTGGATCGCGAGCCTCATTGCGTCTGTTTCTCTGTCTGTCCCGGCATGCGCTCAACAGGCTCAGACGCTTGAAAGCAGATTCCTGTTGGGTATCGGCACCCACCAGGGACTGGGAGGGCCGGTCAGTTCGCGAGGCTACGTGCCCTCCGTGAACGTCAGCCAGATCAAGCAACTGGGCTTTAACGCCTTCCGCGACGATTTTCCCTGGTCTGATTTCGAATTGCCTGGGCGTCGGATGGGCTTCACGCCGCGGTTGGGCAGGCTCGACGCGCAGGTTCAGTCCGGCATCGCCCGGCCGCTCCTCATCCTTGCATTCGGACATCACCTCGTGCCGAATTCGTCGCCCCCGACAACGGACGAAGCCCGGCAGCGATTCGCGGACTATGCGGCAGCGGCCGCGCGATCGGTAGCGCCGCAGCGCCCGATCTTCGAACTCTGGAACGAGTGGAATCTGGCAGCCAAGAAGGACCCTTCATTCTCGGCGGAGAATTACCTGGCCCTCGCCAAGGCGGCGCGACCGGCGGTCAAGCAGGCGGTGCCGAATGCGCCTTTCGTCGTCGGCGCGATCGGCGACGATCCCGGTTGGGCGTGGACGGAGAAGATGCTGCAAACCGGCATCCTTCAATACGCAGATGGCGCCTCGATTCATCTTTACAATTTCTGCATGGCGCCGGCGAAGCGCAATTCGACCGAGATTATCGACCGGCTCACGGCGTTCCATCGACTGGTCGGCCAAGCGAGCGGCAATCCCGACTTCCCCATTTACGTGACCGAGACTGGCTGGACCACGGCTTCGAACAAATGTGGTGTCAGCGAGCAGGCCCAGGCCGATAGCACGGCACAGCTCATCCTGTGGGCCTCGACAGCGGCGCGCTGGCTCAAGGGGATGTGGATCTATGAGCTCAAGAACAGTGGCCAGAATCCAGCCGAGCTGGAGGACAATTTTGGCCTCTACGGCTTCGACAATTCGCCCAAACCCGCAGCTTGCGCGGCGCGTGGCGCCTGGGCATTCATCCGTTCCACCCTAACCGCGGAACGTAGAAGCCTTGCCAACGGGGTGATGTCGATCGGAGCATCCTCGACCACCGGCGGCAAAGTCGCGGTCTGGTCCGAGGATCCGGATCGACGCTACGAGGTCCGCATCAGAGGCGATCTGCCGGGCGCGACTTTCGCGGCCCCCTGCGATGCAACCGCAAGGCCAGCCTCCGGGACCTGGCTGCCGGTTTCGAGCACGCCGGTCCTGATCTCCACCAACAATGACACCATTCCCGCACTGGATATACGGCCGGCACGGTAATCGGATCGGCACAAAGAGGTTGACGCGATGAAGATCCTTTTGACATCCACACTTTATCCGACCCCGCAGGCACCGAAGATCGTCGGCGGAGCAGAGATCTTCGCGCGGAGATTTGCCGAGGGCCTGGCTCAGCGCGGCGACGAGGTCGAGGTGGTACGCGCCGCACCTGCGCCCGAGCAGGGGCGTGAACTATGCAACGGCATCAACGTCTATTCCGCACCAGTGCAAAACGTTTATGCGCCGTTCACGGAACGAAAGAACGTCGTGAAACGAAGCATCTGGCATGCGATCGACGATTGGCAGATCCAGGCCCCGATGATCGCGGAGCGCATTCGCGCCTTCAAGCCGGACGTTCTGCATTCCAATAATTTATCGGGCCTGACCACGGCGATCTGGCGGGTAGCTGCCAAACTCGGAGTTCCGGTCCTGCACACGCTTCATGATTACTATCTGACGTGTCCACGCTGCTCCCGCTTCGACAAGGGGCACTCCTGCGAACGCACATGTACGAGCTGTGGGATCCTGACGTACCACCGCAAGCGGGCCACCCATTGGCTCGATGCCGTGGTCGGCGTCAGCGCGCGCGTCCTTTCCATTCACACCGATATGGGCATGTTTGCCGAGACGCCAATCCGCACCGTCATTCGCAATGCCTCGACCGAGCCGCCGCGCTCACCCTACCCGCGGCCTGTCTGCACGACGGAAGTGACCTTCGGCTTCATCGGACGGATCACCGAGGAGAAGGGCATCGACAATCTCATGCGAGCGCTTGCCATGCTGCCGCCTGATCGGATCCGGATGATGATTGCCGGCCGCTTGAGCGATCAGGAACAACAGCGCCTGAGCGCACTGGCGCCGCATGCACGGGTCGAGTTCATGGGATTCGTATCTCCCGACGAGTTCTACAGGCAGGTCGACGTCGTGGTCGCGCCGTCCATCTGGCACGATCCTGGCCCGCTCGTCGTCGCGGACGCCAAGGCGGCAGGCAGACCGCTGCTCGGTACGCATTTTGGCGGCATGCCGGAGGCGATCGAGCATGGCATAACGGGGTGGTTGACCGAAGCGGATCCACAATCCCTGGCCAGGAGCATGCGCGAAATCGCTGCGGATCCGCACAAGATCGACGAGATCAGCCGTCGGCTTATCGCGGACACGAACAAGTGGATCTTTTCCGACGTATTGTCGTCGTACAAGAACCTGTATGAACAACTGCGTGAGCGACGGATGTCGTCCGTGCGCCCGGCAATAGCCGGGACGCCACAAGCGCATGCGGTGGCAAAGAGTAGCTTCATTCCGAGATGACACGTCTCTTCGCGATCGCCGGCTACGTTTACCAAAGCGCAGCAGCGATCATCCTGATCTTTGTGATCAGTCACCTGTTGCCTGCCGCCGACTACACCAATTATTCTCTCGCAATGGCCTCGAGCCAGTTGCTCTGCGTCCTCATGTTCGAGTGGCTGCAGCTCGCGGGACTGCGGTTTCTTGCGGCCGCCAAGGAGAGCGAGGCTGCTCGATTGAGATCGTCGCTCTTTGCAGCGGCGCTCATGAGCGCCGCTGCGCTCGTTGCAGTCGGGAGCTGCGCCTCCTTGATCAGCGGCCTCACGCCACGGCTGGTCGCCCTCGGCCTGAGCGTGGCCGTTCTTCAGGGCTCGACCGATTTGTATTTCTTGTCGGTACGCCTGTCGAACCGGCTGGGAACCGCCTCCTGCCTTCTTGCCTTGCGTGCGACGGCTCTTTTGGGCGGGGCCGTCTCGGGCGGAATGATCTCGGGCACGGCCGAAGCGACGCTGCTCGGCATCGCATCGGGTCACCTGCTTGGACTCCTTGCCGGTCTCGTCGCATATCGCACGCCGCTGGATCGCGTGTCGCCGCGAACAATGCTGGCTGACTGGAAAGACTTTTCGCGCTACGGCATGCTTGCGGCCGGCGCGTCCGTGATCCATTTGTCCGTGCCAGTTCTGCTCCGTATCATTGTCGTCGGGCGACTGGGCGCCACAGGAGCCGGTGCAGGATTTTCCATTGCGCTCGACCTGCTGCAACGTCCCTTCTGGGTCCTCAACGCGGCGATCCACACCGTGAGTTATCCTGAAGTGGTCAATGATTTCGAGCACGGGAGCGCCACGACATCGAGACAATCGACGCGGCACATGTTCGAGTTCATGATCTGCACAACTCTCGTCCTGCTGGGCGGGCTTGTCGCCTTCATTCCGGACGCGGCCCGCATCCTGGTTCCGCGGGAGAGCGTCGAGGGCTTCCTGGCGACAGGGCCGGCGGTTGCTGCTTTCTACTTCCTCCATACCCATTTGCAGGCAACAATCGCGGTCGTCCCCCACCTGGAAAAGCTCGCGACCAGGCTCGTCCTCATCGCTGCCGGGCAGCTTGCAATGGTTGCGGCGTTCTCCCTGGTTGCCGTCTGGGCCGGCCTGTCGCCACAAGCAGCCGTCACCTGCGCCTCGATCGCCACGCTCGCAGCGATCCTGGCCGGACTTGGACCTACCCTGAGATTCGAGGCGTTCCCGCGCTGGCCCCTGGTGCTTCAGGCGCTCATAGCCGCCATCCTGATCGGATCGTTAAGTCATGCGCCGAGCGAACCGGTGGCGTGGCTTGCCGGAAAAATCGTCATCGCCGCAATTGTCACGGGTGCGGTCGGCTGGCGCGGAAACTTTCTCCTCCTGGCGCGCCCAAGCTGATCTGTCGACCGGTCCCCTGGCAAATCCTCTTTTGGAGCTCAAGGCGCTACTGACGCTCTGCTGGTGTCCACGAAGTTCCTGCTATGGAACTCATCATCTGCTTCGCCCTGCAAACGACAGACAACCAGCACGAGAATATCAAGCGATATACTCGCTTGTAAGTATAGCGTCCGCCGAAGCTATCGGACTGACCGTCAAAATTTTACTAGCGCATCCCCTCAGCCTGACAACGTCCCACACCGCATCCGCGCCGGCTTCACATGCATCATTGAAGCGCGACATGCGCATATATTCAGCAGTGAAACTCTGCGAATTCTTGGAAGCGCCATGTTCAGGTCATGCTGCGTCGGCACGACATCGTTATTGTCTTGAATCAGAGTCGACCTGTTCCTGCGAGGAACTGCTGATCGCTCTCGATTTGTAGCTCCGATTTTTATCTGAAATTCACACTCGATCGAGAAGGTTGAACGCAAATCCCTGCGAGCAATTTCGTTCGCGTAGAAATTCGAGTGTGAAATGTCGTCAGATCAAACCGTCCTCTCCGCAAGCGGCTTCATCAACTCCATCGGCGTCAACACGCATGCCGGCTTCGGGTGGACCGACTACAATAACCTCGCATTGATGGTCGATGACCTGAAGTACCTCGGCGTCACCCATCTCCGCGACGCGATGGGAACCAGCCCCGCCGCACAACCGGTCGTCGAAGGGCTGGCGGCGGCCGGCTACAAGTTCGACTTCCTGGTGTCATCCGCCCTGCCCCAGCTGGGCACCGCCGGCCTTCAGAAGTATATCGTGTCGCTCGAGAAGTTCGTGGCGAGCCATCCGGGCAGCATCAGCGCCATGGAGGGGCTCAACGAGGCCAATCACCAGCCCTTCAGCTACAATGGCAGCTCGAGCCTTGGCGCCGCGGCCCAGTTCCAAAGCGCGCTCTATCAGGCGGTCAAGGCAGACGGCACGCTTTCCAGCATTCCCGTCTTCAATCTGTCGCTCGCCTACAACGATCCCCAGGGCTACAGCCAGCTCGGCAACATGTCGGGCTCGGTCGATTTCGCCAATGCGCATGCCTATGTCAGCACCAGCTTGACGACCAGCAGCTCACTTGCTGCCACCTTGAGCGCCGTCTCGACCGCGGCGCCGGGAAAGCCCGTCGTGATTACGGAGACCGGCTACACCACCCAAGCCAACACCCAGTATCTCGGCGTCGACGAGACGGTGCAGGCCAAGTCGATCTTGAACACCCTGGTCGATGCCTACAAGGCTGGCGTGAGTGCGACCTATCTCTACGAGATGTTCGACCGCGACTCGTCTGCCAGCAACACCAATCCCGAAGCCAACTTCGGCTTATTCAACTCCGACGGAACGCCGAAGCTCGCCGCGACGGCAATTCACAACCTGACGAGCATTCTGGCCGATGACGGCAAGGGCGGCCTGCAGCCGACTAATCCATTGAACTACACGCTGAGCAACATGCCGGCCTTGGGCACCAGCATGGTGCTCGGCAAGAGCAATGGCGCCTACGAGCTTGTCGTCTGGGCGGAGCCGAAGCTCTGGAATGATGCGGCCGATGCCGAAATCTCCAATCCGACCCAGACGGTCACGGTGAATCTGGGCGGCATGCATCACTCGGTCAAGGTGTACGACACGCTGACCGGGACCACCGCGATCGCGAGCTACACCGACGTCAGCACGATTACGATTCCGGTCAGCGATCACCCGCTGATCATCGAGATCGACGCGCCCGCGACCACCCCGATTCCGCCTGACACCCGAACCAGTGTCAGCGGCACGGCTGCCGAGATCGTGCCGCAACTGTCCGACCTGAGCACGTCGACGGCGCTTAAAACCATTACGCTAACCGACTCGCATGTCCTGCCCGTCGCTTCGAAAGCGACGATGGATTATATGATCGCGCATTACGGTAGTGCGCTGTCCAAGATCCAGGGCGGCCATTCCTTCTCGGTCACGAACTCGGCCGCGACCTGGAGCAGCACGAAGACGTATGACGCCGGCGGCAACCTCCTGTCGAAAGCGGATACCGGCCTGAACGCAAGCGGACTGCCTACTTCGACCACGATCGTCTACACCGATGGGTCCAAAGACGCGATCGGCTACACCGGCGGCGTAAAGACCACCTCCGTCCATTCCGCTACCGACGGAACCAAGACCACCGACACTTACAACACGACCGGCGGGCTTCTCAGCGAAGTCGTGCAAAAGCCGGACGGCTATTATTCGACGACCCTTTACACCAACGGCGTGAAGACCACGGTCTATGTCAAGAACGCCGACCACACCCAGGACAACTATACCTACAACATCAAGGGCCAGAGCTACACGAGCCAGGTCCAACACCTCGATTCGACCGGCAAGGTCACGTCCGTGGTCCGCAGCCATGCGGACGGCTCGCTCGATTCGACACAAGTCTACAACGGCGACGGCAGTCGCGTGATCACCACCTATAGCGCCACGGGGGTCAAGCTGGTCGAGACCGACTACCATGCTGATCGCAGCAAGGACGTCTGGACCTACAACATCAAGGGCCAGAACTATGCGACTGAGCACGACGTTTACGATACGACCGGCTTTCTCACGACCCTGACCCGCCTCCACACCGATGGCAGCCTGGCGTTCAAGCTGGCGCAAACGACCGACGGCACCAAGACGACCGATTGGTACAATGCCGCCGGCGGCCTCACCAGCGAAGTCGTCCAAAAGGCCGACGGTTTCAGCTCGACGACGCTCTACAGCAATGGCGTCAAGACCAACGCCTATGTCAAGAATGCCGACGGCAGCCAGGACAATTACGCCTATGGCATCACCGGCCAGAGCTACAGCACACTGATCCAGCACGTCGATCCCTCCGGCAAGATCACGGCCGTGACCCGCAAGCATGCCGACGGCACGCTCGACTATACGCAGGTCATCAACAATGACGGCAGCAGCGTCGTCACCAACTACGACGCAGCGGGAACGAGGACGAAGGAAACCGACTACAACGCCGATGGCAGCAAGGATATCTGGCTTCTCAACGTAACCGGCCAGACCTACACAACCGAGCACGACATCTACGATGCGGCTGGCTTCCTCACCTCGCTGGTTCGCACGCACGCCGATGGCAGCCTGGCCTTCAAGCTGCAGCAGAGCAGCGACGGCACCAAGGTCTCGGACTGGTACGACGCCAGCGGCATCCTCACCAGTGAAGTCCTGGAGAAGACGAGCGGCTACAGCGCAACGACGATCTACACCAACGGCGTGAAGACCGCGGCCTACATCACCAATGCGGACCAGAGCCACGACAATTACAGCTACAATATAACAGGTCAGAGCTATACCACGCAGTACCAGCACCTCGACCCCTCCGGTGTCACGACCGAAGTGGTCCGCACGCATGCCGACGGGTCGCTCGACTACAGCCAGGTCGTCAATAGCGACGGCAGCAGCGTGGTGAGCAACTACAATGCCTCCGGCGTCAAGATGACGGAGACCGATTACCACGCCAACGGCTCGAAGGATGTGTTCCAGCTCAATATCGTGGGGCAGACCTACACGAACGAGCACGACAGCTACGATTCGACCGGCTTCCTCACCAACATCGTGCGCACCCACGCCGATAGCAGCCTCGCCTTCACGCTTGTCCAGAGCTCAGACGGGACCAAAACCTCGGATTGGTACGACGCCAAGGGCGTTCTGACCAGCGAGGTGACGACGAAGATTGACGGCTATAGCTCCACGACCGCCTACGCCAACGGCGTCAAGACCGCGGCGTACATTACCAACGCCGATGGCACGTCGGACAATTGGAGCTACAACATCAAGGGGCAGTCCTACACCACGCAGCATCAGCACCTCGATGCCTCCGGGCATATCGTCGAGCTTACCCGGACCCACGCCGACGGCACGTTGGACTATACCCAGGTCACCAACAACGACGGCAGCAAGCTGACCGACATCTACGACGGCTCCGGTTCCAAGACCCAGGAGATCGCCAACAACGCCGACGGTTCGAAGGACGTCTTCCTGTTCAACTTCAACGGACAGGCCGGCACGACGCAGCACGAAAACTACAATTCGGCCAATGCACTCCAGTTCTTCGACGACACCAAAACCGACGGCACACACAACGTCACGGCGGTTGCGAGCGGCGTGACGATCCAGGGCGGGGCCGGCAATGACCTGTTCTCGGCGGCGCCGAGCTCGACCACAGTCGTCTACGATCACGGCCAAGACCAGATCGTCAACTTCCAGGCCGGCGACGCCACCACTCACGACGTGATCCAGATCTCGAAGCTCCTCGCCGCGGACTACGGCCATCTGCAAATCACGCAGTCCGGCACGAACGCCCTGGTCACGCTTTCGGCCAGCGACTCGATCCTCCTGAAGAACGTCAACGTCGCCAGCCTGACGAGCCACGATTTCCTGTTCGTCTGACCACGGCGAATTGTCCGCAGGATCGGATCAATATCTCAGGCGCCGGGACCAGCTCAGGCAAGTCCCGGCGCCGTTCAATAATTAGGCGGCTGCCTTGTCGCGAGGCAGAAGCCGCATAGTCGCTATTCGCCTGCCGTCGAACGCCGGCCCAGCGAACTTGCGTCACAATTGACCGGTAGGCAGAAGGTCGCCTCACGCAAGGAATTCGACACGCGATGGAAGCCAATGAAACAAGACGGTTCGTCGTTCTCGACTTCTATCGTTTCGTTGCCGCTCTCGGCGTTTTCATTTTCCATCTGAAGACCATCGACAGCGGCATCGCACCGGTCTGGAACGGATCTTATGGCCTTCTCGTGGACATGTTCTTCATCTTGTCCGGTTTCGTGATCTCCTATTCCTATCCGTCTGACGCGCGTGGTCTCAAGGCATATTCCCGGTTCATGATCCGCCGCATTGCGCGGATCTATCCGCTGCATTTTCTGACTTTACTCGTGTTCGTATTGCTGATCGGGTTCGGTCTGGACCGATCGGGAAGGTCGACGCCGCTGGACTTCCTGTACAACCTCGTGCTGCTTCAAGCTTGGGGCGTTACCGATCATTTGAGCTTCAACTCTCCGTCCTGGTCGATCAGCGCGGAATTCTTCTGCTATCTGATCTTTCCCCTGCTTATGCTGCTTGCACGCAAGGTCCATCCGCTGGTGCTGGCCGCCATCGTCGCGGCGCTCTATCTGGTCCTGGCCCACGGCCATCTGCCGATCTGGCAGGAACGATCGCAGATGTATGGAGCCAATTACGACTACGGGATGCTCCGTGCGCTGCCGAGCTTCTTGAATGGAATCCTGCTCGCCATATTGTTCAGGTTGTCGCATCCGTATCGGCACAAGCCGGTCGTCTTCGCTGGTATCGCCCTGTTCGGGATCTCCGTGCTTGTCCTGAACATCTTCGCCAAGCCGGATCTGGCCATCATTCTGTTCTCCTGCGCGATCCTGCTCACCGCCGTCGGGGAGAGCGCCTTCGTGCAAATTCCCGGTAGCCGCCTCCTCGGGCGACTCGGCAACACCTCATACTCGATCTACATGCTGCACGACGCCGTCCTCATCGCCGTATTCAAGCCGTTGTGGACCGCGCTTGGGCTGCGCCCGGATCAATTTGGCCTGTTCGCCCTGGCCTGCTGCGCGATCCTGACCATCATCGCCGATCGCACCTATGCCTATTTCGAGAACCCGGCGCGGCGGCTGATCAATCGTGCGGCCGACATCGGATTTGGATCACCTCGCAAAGTGCAATCGTCCGCCCAGACGTCTGTCACCAACAAGACGTCCGTCGCCAAGACGTCCGTGCGTTTCGACGAGACGGAGCAGGCCGCCAACTGACGTCCGCTCGCTTCCCTCAGGCGACCTTACCGCCGGACGCGGCGTCAACCGACATCAAACCATCGCCCCGCAGCGGAGCGATGTTGGCGCGCGACAGCTCCATGACGGCCGGCAACATATTGCGGACCTGCGCGCCAGCCGTCTTGTAGGCGCCAAGGAACCTCAGCAGAAACATCTCAAGATTGTCTCCCGCGAGAAGTTGCTCCGGTGAGAGAAGAAGCGATTCGCTCACACCGAAATGAGCGAACAGGCCCTGGAACTTGTCCTGGTATGTGATCGCCGCAACCGGCGTTCCCTGTCCGAGAGCCGCAATCGCCAGATGCATGCGGCCGGTGACGACGCCGTCCACCAGACCGACGACCGCCTTGATCTCGCTCGCTGACAGAACGTGCTCGACATGATGAATATGGTCGCCCAGCGCCGCGCGCAGCCGACCGGCCAGCGGTCGAAGGCAATTATCGTCGGCGATCCCCGGACGATAGTCGTGCGCGAGCAACACCCAGCTCGCGTTGTGCTCTCGAGACATGCGCCCCATTGCGCTCGCCGCGAGTTCGATCATTCGCTGCAACTTGGCCGGCTCGGATTTCCTGAACAACATCGGATGGATATTGAAGACAAAGACGTTGCGTCCCTGTCTGCGCTGCTCCGCAATCGCGGCCCCAATCTGCTTCACGGCCGCAGTCTCCGCCTGCGGCACCAGCATGAACGCGGAATCAGCGACGAGGTGAGCACGATTCGGGGCGAACTCTTTGAAGCGCTGAAGCGATAGTGCATCGCGCAGATTCAAGACCACGCCGGGATCGAGCAGCCGAAACACCTCGCGCAATGCCTTGGCCGGACGGGAGTTGAAGCTGAATCCGAGCACGCTGACCTTGGCGCCGCACGCTGCCATGAGATCGGCAACCAGCAGCATGCGAGCGGCGTCCACGGGGGAATAGTAGCCGTCCAGCACATCTGCCCCCAGAACCATTCCAAAATCCGGCCTGGTGAGAGAAAGCTCCTGCGCCACCGTCGTATAGGAAAACGGCTGCCTCCAAAATTCGAGCGGCTTGAAGCCCATTGCCCGCACATCTGCGCTCGCCGCTGCGGTGGCGGTGACAATGTAGACCTCGATGTTCGGATGAGCCTGCTTCATCTCGCCGACGGCCGCCTCGATCATGGCCTCATCGCCGCGCGACTGATGAATGCTCCAGGGGTCGGACGGGAGCAGGACGAGCCGGCGCGGGTTGTTGCGCGGCGCGGCACTGGCACCGATCGCCTTCCTGGCGATTTGCCACCTGCGCAACTCGAGCAGATCGACCGCAAAGGGCGTGTTCTTCGCGCTGTTGAGCCAGCCTCGGAGATGCTTGCGAACAGGTACCGGAATCAGTTGCTTCACGACGTCTTCCTCGTCTTCATCAGGCGGTCGCACCACGCTTCACGACGAAAGCGATCAGGGAGAACAGTTGCTTCCGCCAGAACAGCAAGATGCTCATGAGATAGGTGGCCCCGAAGCATGACGAGAGCAGTCCTATCCGCAAATAGGGATTCATGTCCGGGGCCGCTTCGCGGCATAGCGCAACTGCGCCATAGGCCAGAAGGATGGCGCAAAGGCAGCCTGCGACGGGCCGGAGAAACTGGTTCCAGCTCAGGCCCAGCAGCCTGAGCGCCAGCGCGAATGTCACGGGCGTAACCACGAGCTGTGCGACAGCGAAGATGGTGGCCAGCTGACCAATGTCGTGCGACGGCAGCAGGAACATTGCGGGCACCACCGTGACGAACTTGAGAATGTTCAGCAGGAAAACGTAGTTGGGCTTGCCCATGGCACCGAAATAGGCGCTGTTCACGAACTGCACAGTCTGAATCGCGCCGATGAGCATCAGCGGCCTCATCACTGCTTCGCTGCCGGCCCATTTTGAGCCGAACAGCAGCAGGGAGAACTCCGGCGCGATCGCCGCCAGGAGCACAAAGACCGGAGAGCCAATCAAAGCTCCGAGGCTGACGCTGCGCAGATAGGCGTCGGCGATACGGTGACGCTCATGCGCGATCTTGGACAATGCGCTCAGCGCGACGTCCATGACCGCCTGTGTCAGCAACTGCATCAGGATGATGTAAACTCGCGCGCCCACCGTGTAGATGCCCAAGGCCGCGACGCCATAGAGCGACAGGATGATCATGTCGATCGTACGCACGATGGCGAAGTCGAGCAGCCTGTTCGACACGACATGGATGCTATAGCCGGAGAGTTCGCGCAGGCTCTTCAGATCGTAGCCGCGCATCGGGAGCCATCTGGGCTGGCTCCAGAGCCACAGGCCGCTGACCGCGCTCTGAACGACCACCTGGATCACGAGGCTGAGAGCGCCGAACCCGGCATAGGCACAGGCGATCCCGACCACTCCGGAGATCGCGGTCGCCACCATGGTCCTGAGCGCAAGCACGCGAAAATCCATCTGGCGCTTGTAGAGCGCCTCCTGGAACAGCGTGGCGGTACCGATCGGAAGCGAGAGGCTCGCGGCCGTCAACAGCGGGGCAAGTCCCTTCACGTCGAGCCAGCGTTCGATATGGGTCGCCAGCAGGCCGATAAGAACCGCAAGGAGGACCGATGCCGCCAGTGAGCAAAAAAATGGCAGCGTCACGTCCGCAGGCTCGAGCGCGCGTCGCTGGATCAACGCGTCACCGAACCCGAATTCAGAAATGGAGCTCAGCAGCAGCAGGATGAAGCCAACCAGCGCGGCGAGACCGAAATCCGCAGGATTGAGCAGCCGCGCCAATATCAAGAACAGAACAAACGACAGCGCACGGCCGCCCCAATTCTGCGCCAGCGACCACAACAACGCGACCACGACCTGATGTTGTTTGCCCGGAGTGACGTTCATCAAAAAATCGACCCAATTCCGACAGATCCAATCACAATCGCCCGCTAGACAACAAGGCAATCGATGACCGCGCGTGACGTCGCCATTTCCACTCCGTCCCGATGGCGGCAGCAATCGCGCAGCACTACGACGGCGTTGTGGCAATCAGATGAGCGCCATCAATCATCCGATTTAGCGTGGAAGTGAGTTCAAATCGTGGACTACACTCCAACCGGCTCAGCGATGTGATGCAAAATGGATGCCTTGATGAATTCGCCTACCACTGCCTTCAATCGCGACTCCAGGCGCTTGCGCGTGGCGATCTACGCGCCGCATTTTGCAGAATATTCCTACCGGCTCGCATCAGGGTTGGCACGCCATTGCGATGTTCGCCTCGTCCTCAACCGCAAGGATGCGAACCAGCAGTGGGAACTGGCCGATATCGCGGCGACGACTCCCTTCAACACAAGGATTCGCGATCTGAGCCTGCGCCGCGCCGGCGCCATCGGCATTCCGGCTTCATTCGTGGACATAATTTCGTTTCGTCCAGACGTGGTTCATTGTCACGAAGTTCCGGAAGTCTACACATCCAAGCTGATCCAGTTCCTGCGACCGCTCGGAATCCCGCTGGTGCTGACCGTTCACGACGCGATTCCTCATTCGGAGGGCGGTTCTGGTACCTCTCCGCGCGAGGATGGCTGGCGCGCGCGCATGCGCGCGGCAGCATCGGTCGTCACGACGCACGGCGAGAGCTGCATTGCAGATTTTCGCCGAGCGTCGCCGGAGTTCAATGGAGAAATCGTCTCCAGCATGCACGGGGTGCTCATGGTGCCCCCGACGAGCGCCGCCGCCATCGAACCCGAATCTGCACGAATCCTGTTTTTTGGACGGATGTGGGCTTACAAGGGGTTGGATATCTTCATCGACGCGATCGACCTGCTGGACCGGCGCGGCGTGGCGCACGAAGCGATCGTCGCGGGCCGCGGTCCCGAGATGACGCGACTTGGCGCGCGCATGGAAGCGATGCCAACCGTCAAAACGATCAACGCCTATATCTCGCCCGAGGATACGGGCCAATTGTTTCAATCGGCGACCGTGGTCGCCCTGCCCTATAAGGATGCGACGCAGAGCGGCGTGCTGGCGTCTGCTTACGGGAATTCCCGTCCCGTCGTCGCCAGCGCTACCGGTGGAATTCCTGACGTCGTGACAGACGGAGTGAACGGGCTTCTGGTCCCGCCCGGCAATGCTGCCGCGTTGGCCGATGCGCTCGAACGCGTTCTGACCTCGAAATCGCTTGCCGCGACGTTGACCGACGGTGCACGACAGACAGCAGCCGGTCCATTGAACTGGGATCGCATCGCCGATGGCTTGTTGCCATCCTACCGCAAGCTTGCCGGCCGTACCGTCAGTTGAGCGTGACGGGTATTGCGATCTTCTAGGCGGATTGTTCCATCTTGCTCAATGACCGGAAGAACATGCCGCGGACCGCGCCATCCAACAGGCGTCTCAACCTTACCTCGATCAGCTCGTAGCTGATCGCGCTTGCAGCCAGCGACATCAACGAGCCCAGCAGGATGAATGCTGCCCACAGCAGCCAACGGTCGACACCGACAGCCACGAGCTTGAGCCCGATCACCTGCAACGGAAACAGGACAAACGGGTGCACGAGATACAGGCTGTAGCTTATCTTGCCGACATACTGCAGGGCCGGCGTGCTGAGAGCCTTGGCTAAGCCGGAGTCCGGGGCCAGCACCATGGCGAACAGCAAAAGACCCGGAATAAGACCCACGAACGGGTGAAACAGCACCAGGCTCGCGTACATGGCGACCCCGCAAGTCAAGCCTGCCATCAAACCAAGAGGTCCCGGAATGGAGATGCGCCAACCCGTGGCGCTGAGAAGCATGCCGATGCAGAAGAACGCCGTGATCGGCCAATGCAGGAGACAGGCCACGCCCAGCAAGATCAAGGGCGCCGCCAGCATTCTGCCTCCGATGCGCCAGACCGAGAATGTCAGCGCGAACCAGATGTAGAACGCCCATTCGTAAGTCAAGGTCCAGGCATTCTGCTGGGCGATGGGTAAGCCGAGAGCATCCTGCACGAAGAAGAGATTGGCCGTGAAGATCGCGAGATAACCGGTCAGATCGATCCCGCGGAAGAATTTGTAGCCCACGATCGGGCCGATCACGAACAACGCGAGGTGCAGCACGACGAACACCGGCATGATGCGCAGGATGCGGTCGAAGAAGAACCGTGTCAGCGAGCCGTGCCGCACCAGACTGGCCGGGATCAGGAAGCCACTGATCATGAAAAACAGCTCGACACCGTGGCCGCCGACATTGATCACCGATTGCAGCCAGAGCCAGAGCGGCGGCAGGAAGCCGGGATCCGCAATGTCGTACACGCCTCCCTTTGGCATGTCGTAGAAATGATCCATCAGGACGCTCAGAGCCGCAATGCCACGAAGTCCCTGGACGGAGGGAACGAAAGATCCGTCGTATCCGGCATTCGGCTGGCGCGTTGTTTCGATCACTCAGCTGCCCCCTGCGCGCTGAGCGCTGGTTCGAGAACGACCGCCCTCCTGCGCTTCGACCGGAACCTCTGGCCGAACGAGATGCTGGGCTTCTCGACGAATGCATATGTCGACCAGCTGACCAGGATCGACAGCGCCGCGACCAGCGCGGCGAAGGCGGCCCATCCCAGCGGTCCATCACCGAGCCAGACGAGGCGATGGATCCAGACGATCACGAATGGCGACATCAAATAGACGGAATAGCTGATCGTTCCCACGAACGCCATCGAGCGCCAGGCCATTCTCTCACCGAACGCCGCAAACGCGATGAAGACGAGCGCAGCGCAGACATAAGCCGCCCCGATCGAGTAGCTGTAGAAGAAGTTCTCCTGATAGACGCCGCCGAACCGCCTCTCCGCCAGAGTGATGGCGAAGACCGCATAGAACACCGTGCACACGGCGACGTGCGGCCATCGCAGCTTTCCGCCGATGACGGTGTCGCGGATGACCTTGCCCAGGAACATCGCCGAGAGATTCAGCCCAACCTCCATCAGCGACGACACCGTCCTGCTTTCGACCAGAAGTGCTGCGGCTGTCCCGACCAGCGCCGCAGCAATGACAATCCCGACTGCAGTAAAGCGCCGGTTCAGCAATCCCATCGCGAAAAGAATAGTGCATCCGACATAGAACAGGAGTTCGATCGCCAACGTCCAGTAGAAGACCCAGAGGTTCGGAATGTTCACGAAAGTCTGCAGCATCGTTACGTTCGCGATGACCTGCGACAACGGATAGGCGTTGGACTCCAGCACCTGCATCGTGACGAGCCCGATCACCATCGACGTCCAGTACGCCGGATAGAGCCGAAAGAAGCGGCTGATCGTGAAATCGCGCACGGGGGTCGCGCTGTCCGGAAAACTGAACGGGATGACGAATCCGCTGACGAAGAAGAACAGCACGACTCCGAACCGACCGAAGTTCATGTAGTAGCCGATCGCATCGTGGAAGACCCAATAATACGCGCCGGTGGGGTGCTTCTGGACGATCACCTCGAACACGTGCTGGAACAGCACCGCCAACACCGCAATGCCGCGCAGCGTATCGATGAATGCAAGCCGTCTATGCATCGTTTATCTCACCTGCTCCCACGCGCAGCCGTCCCTGGCATATCCACGCCGAAACTTTCCAACGAGCGGATCGGCCGCGGCAATTCTATCGGAACGGCATCGGCTGCCCGCGCGGACGTCGCCCGCCGTGAGAATACCTCGCTGAAGCTCAAGGCGATGATCAGGAGTCCTGATGCCGGACCGTAGTTCAAGACCGTGATCGTAAACAGGTTGACGACGAAGAGCAGCGTCAACTTGTAGACGTCGGTCGCTCCGAAGTTGGCCCGGAACACCATCACCATGAATGCGGCGAACGGAAGCCCGAACATCAGGTATGTTCCGATGTAGAAGTTGTCGACCGGTACCCAGTACGCCGCGAGCGGCGAGAAAAGCTTCTGCGGATAGTTGAAGCAACCCGCGCCGCAGCCGGTGATCAGGCCGATCGGCATCAGCTGGCTCATATAGACGAACGGCAGCTGCCAGCTGTTGTTGATGCGGTCGAGGATGCTGAACAACGTCGAGTGCGGCACTGCTGCGGTGCCCGATGCGACCACGATCATGAAGAACGGAACGAGGATCGCAGCGAACGACCACAACGCGATCGCGCGGATCGCGGGGAAGCGCGACTTCTCCGGCAGCATTCGCACCATCACCAGCAGCACCAAATACAGCACAAGAACGATCATGGTCGTCTTGCTGGTGGTCAGACGAATGACGTAAACCGCCAGGGAGCCGTACAGAAGGCACCACAGCGTGCTCTTGCGGATCGACGTGATCGCAAACGACACGAGGATGAAGAATGCGGCCATGGTATTGTCGGCGGCAAAGCCCATCAGGCGCTGATCGTCACCGCCATAGGCCCACCACAGCCGGCCCGCCTCACGCACGGCGCCAAAGGATTCATATTTGTAGCCGACCCAGGGCATGAGGTAATACTTGGTCAACAACACGCCGATGACGGAGAGATAGAAGGTCACAGCGATGACCGACAGCAGCTTTCGGTAGGAACCCAGGCTCGAATCGCAGAAGCAGAATCCGACGAACACCGGCAGCATCATTTTGAAAGCCGAGATCGCGGCGGTCGCAGTGCCCATCATGAAGTAGCCGAGCACCAGCGACAGCATGATCTGCGCGAACACCAGGAGCGCCAGGGTGCTGCGGTTGCGCAAAATGCAATGCACGAAGAACTGGACCAGACACAGAAGCGCGACGCCGTCGGGCAGGTACCAGAGCGTGTCCAGATGAAAGATGCTGGTGTAGTAGCGGATCACGCCGCCGAAAGCGTCCCGGACCAGATAAACCCCGAGCGCGATCGCCTCGATGTTGAGGCTGACCAGCGTGATCTGCGGGCGCTGCAGCGCAAGGGCCGTCATGCTCGCCTCAATTCGTCAGCCGCGCCGATGGCGCGGGAGATCGCGAAAAATCGGGCCGGCTTCCAAGAACATTCCGAAGCAGCTTGCCGCCAAGAATCTCGACGTAGAGATAGCTGAAGTTCGAAACCGCCAGCACAGCGGCCAGGGAGATCACGAGATTCAGCGTGGCCGGCAGCCCGGCCCAGATCGAATCGAGCGCCGCGATCGGCCGTGGCCCGAGTGCCCGCACGAAGTACTCCGCGAAGAGCACCACCAGCGCATGCACCATATAGACGGAGTAGGATCTTCGCCCGAGCCACACCAGCGGCCGCGCCACCAGAATCTTCGGCACCAGCAACGCATCCGGAAACGCCAGCAGGCTGCCGAGGAAGGTTGCGAACACAAGCGGCGCCAGGAAGGTGGCCGCCGGATTGGTCTCTGCGAGGCTGACCAGGACGATACTGGCAATCATGGCGATCAGCTGCAGCCCTCCCTGCACGGCAGGGCTCGGCTTGCCCGGCAGGCGACGAACGATCCTGACGGTCAACACACCGAGGAAGAAGCTCACAAAACAGCGCAGGATGCCGAAATCGGTCTGGAGTCCCAGACTCCTCTTGTCGAGCACGAAGACGATGACGACCAGACTTGCGACCGCGACCAGCCCGGAGACGGCGTAGAACCACGACAGCGAACGCATGCGCTGGGCCAGCAGGACGATCAGGCCGAACACCAGGTAGGTGTAGAATTCGACACTTATGCTCCAGCTCGGAGCGTTCCAGCTGAGATAGTCGATCAGCCCCATCGAATGCAGGAGAAAGACGTTGAGCAGGAACGAATAGGCGTTGTTCACCTCGAATGCGGCTGGCGCGGCAACCACGACGCCTGCGGCGACCAAGCCGATACGCAGAAGGCGGAACAGCAGGTTTGCGATCAGCATGACGATGTGAAGCGGATAGACCCGTGCCAGACGCCGCACCATGAATTCGCGCAGCGAGAAGCGCCCGAAGTCGCCCTCGACGTAGCTCAACGACATCACGATGCCACTGAGAACGAAGAACAAGTCGACCAATAGCCACGCGCTTCTGAAGAACGAGCAATTGATCCATGCATTGTGTGGGAATGCCGCGAGAAAGGTCGGCATCAGCAGGAGATGGTGGATCACCACAGATGTCGCGGCGATACCCCGGATGCTGTCGAGCGGCAGGACATGCGCTTTCTCACGATGAACCAACTCCGTCACATCGACATTCCGTAGCTGTTGCACCGCAGCAGTCTGTATCAGGTCTTTGCGTGCTTTCAATCGTCACGATTGGGGATTCGCGTATGACGCATGACGACCGGCGATAAATTCATCGCTCTCTGTCATTCGAACATGCGCGCGACAACTTTGCGCCATTTTTGCTGATCGAGAGGCATCGCGACGAACGAACTGACTCGTCAGCGAATGGTCGCGAGCATTTGCGAACAAAGTATGCGCGAAACCCGGCGGTGTTGCGATTTAGCCTGTATGGAAGATGTTTCTTCATCCGCGGGCTGCCGCCGCTGGAACAATTGTCGTGTGTCAATTCGCGACGAGATGATTTCGATCGCCTCATAAATCTTCAATCTGCAAAATTCGCGGGCGGCATTGTGCTGATCTCGCGAGCATTGCAAATCGTAGTTGCACAACCGACGAGAGGTAAGGCACTGATGTGGCAATCGACGGCACACGCGACCGAGTGAAGCCCGCTTTTGCGTCGCACAAAAATTGACACAGTTGACTGCCACTCTTCGTGTGTACTGGTTTTGCAGCAACGACGAAGGGACACGGATGAGCTGCGGAGTGACGCCTCGTACGAAGCCGAGATGGCTACCCGTCATCTTGACGGGATTTGCTCTGATCGCATCGGGCGTCGGTCCCGCCCGAGCTCAATGCGTCGGATTTTCGGACCGCGCCTCACAAACCGAACTCGACGCCTTCGTGAAGGCGCCGTCCTCGCTTCTGGAGCGGCTACGCAACGACAAAGAGAAGCTGAGGTCTCGCCTTTCTTCGTATATCGCGACCAATCCATCGGTGTTGCCGTCGGTGCAGACGCTTATCTCCGAATCGGCTTCTCCCGACCGCTCGACCATCGGCGCAGCGCTGCGGCTCGCAGAAGCGCTGTGTACGTCAACGAAACCGGACGCTGCGCGCAAGATTAGGGATTTCACGCAGCGGGTCGGCGACCTCGCCGTGCAAGCGGGCTATTCCGCGGCGGGAGAAGATGGCTCCAGCACCCAATTGCAGCCGAGTGACAACAAGCCGACGCAGTCTCGGGGCGGAGCGCTCTTGGAGGGCGAATGGAAGACCAAACTGGCCAACCCATTCAAACCTGTTCCCCTCCCGAATTGATCTTTGACCATTAAGGCAGCGAATTTTCAGATGTATCAGCCTAGAGAACACTTCCAATCGGGACACCGGTTCGGCATCGAGTTTGGCGGCGCGGTCCTCAGCTTTGACCGTGTGACCGACGTCCTTCGTCGGCAATGGCCGCTGATCGCTGCGGCAGTTGGCGCTTCGCTGGCTCTGGTGATCGTCTATCTGGTGCTGGCAAAGCCGATGTATACGGCAAACGCCCGCATCATGATGGACACCCGGCAAACCCAGGTTCTCGACAAGGACAGCGGGACCAACAGCGCTCTGATCGACACCGGCTACGTCGACAGCCAAGTCGAAGTCATCAATTCTGACGATCTTATCCTTTCAATCGTTCGCCGCCTGCGGCTCACCGAGGATCCGGAATTCAACGGATCCAATCCAGGACTTCTCGCCGTCATCATGGGCAAGGTCATGTCCGTGTTCGAATCCGGCGAACCGCCCACGCAGGAGCGGATCGAACATGCCGTGGTCGAATCGATTCAAAAGAGTCTCAGGGTCGAGCGCGTCCTGACCACATACGTCCTGTCGCTCAGTTATCGCGCACACAGCCCGGACAAGGCCGTCAAGATCGTAAATGCGATCGCCGATGCCTACATCGTGGGTGCACTGGAAGCAAAATACCAGTCCACGAAACGGGCGACCGAATGGCTCCAGCAGCGAAGCGTCGAGCTCAGCGAGCAGGCAACGGCCAGCGACCGCGCGGTGCAAACCTTCAAGGCCGAGCATAATATCGTCGGAACCAGCCGCGGCCTCATGTCCGAGCAGCAATTGTCGGATTTGAATACACAGCTGGTTCAGGCGCGGGCGGCCACGGCCGAAGCCAAGGCGCGCCTCGATCGGATCGAAGCGATTTCCGACCAGGACCTCGCCCAACCGACCGTGACGGACGCCCTTAACAATTCGGTCATTACGCGCCTGCGCGCCCAGTACCTCGATTTGCAGGCTCAATATGCCGATTGGTCAAGGCGCTACGGCAAGACTCATCTTGCGGCGGTCAATTTGGCCAACAAGATGGAGGAACTGCGCAAGAATATCGCCGATGAGCTCCATCGGATTGGCGACGCCTATCGCAGCGACTACGAGATCGCAAAAAGCCGAGAGGCATCTCTCGACAAGAACGTGAAAGAGCTGGTCGCCCAGGCGGGTCACACCGGCCAGGCGGAAGTCAAGCTGCGCGATCTCGAAAGCGCGGCCGACACCTATCGCAATCTCTACAATAACTTCCTGGAGAAGCTGCAAAGCGCCACCCAAAACCAGAGCTTCCCGCTCAGCGAGGCACGCCTGATCAGCACCGCGACCAAGCCCGATCGCAAAAGTTCGCCGCGGACGGTTTTAGCCCTGGTGGGCGGCTTGGTCGGCGGCCTCTGTCTCGGCTTCGGCGCCGCCTTTGCGCGCGAGCTCCTCAACGACGTCTTGCGGACCCCCGGGGAGGTCGAGGACGAACTGGGCGTGAAGTGTCTTGGTGTCCTGCCAGATATTCGCCCGCCGACAAAGACACGCGCGTTGCTTTCGGCATCCGCGAAAGCCGACGTAGCGGGACTATCCCGCTACGTCGTCGATCATCCGTTCTCGCGGTTTGCCGAAACGTTGCGCAACATCAAGGTTTCGATCGACGTTGCGCGCATGACCCGAGAGATCAAGGTCATCGGCATTGTATCGTCGCTGCCAAAGGAAGGAAAAACGACGGTCGCGGCCAATTTCGCTCAGTTGATTGCCATGACAGGTCACCGCACCATCCTCATCGACGGCGACTTGCATACGCGCTCACTCACGCGGGAACTCGCACCTGACGCCAACAGCGGACTGGTCGAGGCTCTCAGTGACCCCACCGCCTTCAGCTATCACCTGCAACGAAGCAAGGAGACCGGTCTCGATTTCTTGCCCTCCATCGTTGCTTCGCGCATGGTCAATTCGGCCGACGTCATCGCATCGAGGCCAATGGCCGACCTGCTCGCGATGCTACGGGAACACTACGAATACATCATTATCGATCTTGCCCCTGTGATGCCCGTGGCGGACTCCAAGGCGTTCAGCGTCCTCATCGACGCAATGGTCTATGTGATCGAATGGGGAGCAACCACGCGAGCTGCGCTTCAAGAATCAATTTCGGGATCGGAGATCCTTCAGAAGAAGCTGCTGGGTGCCGTCCTCAATCGCGCCAACCCGAAGATGCTTGGACGCATCGAGGCGTATAAGGGTAAGCACCGCAACAGCTATTACGTCGAACATTCCTAGAGCGAAGGGGGCGCAAGCCGCACAGTCTGCGGCTGCATCCCTCGCGCATGCCCCGCCCTGCTGACGACCGCCGCGGAGCCTTCCGAAGATAGACTGCAGAGGGCACTTTTCGGTCCCGCCGTCTGCAGGAACGGACGGAAACGGCCGTCGAAAGTTCGCAGCCGCGGCGGGACGCCCGGCGAGGCGAAGACCCGTCAGCGGGCTCTATTGAGTTCCGGGGTCACGAAGACTCGGAACCAACCCGCCAAGTGACATTATCGTCGGCTCCGATACGCGTCCTATCTCCGTATTCATCCGGAATCCACAAATGGCGATCTCTGCCATAGCCCAAGGCATGGATTGACGACGGCGATCCGGACGAAAGATAGTAGATAGTGACGTGTTGCCTGCACAAACTTGCCCCCGGCACGAAGGGCTATTGATCGTGACCGCAGCCTGGACTGCCGAATCTTTGAGCACCTTTCCTTCCGAGGTTCAGGAGGCTAACGTGCGCTCATACTCTTCGTACTTTTTCGGCAGGTTCGGATGGTGATTGCTCTTATCGTCCTGAGCATCTGGGTGTTGCTCAATATTCTTTTCGTGTTGATCGTGGTTCCCCCGCGTAAGGCCCGCCGGGAATCCCGGCCGCTGGCGACCACTCTCGCGCCTGCCCCGCTCGATCCGAATCGCCGAGAACTCGAGCATGACGAGCCTTTTTCGCTTCGCCACGTCGTCGCCTCAGTCGCCATGGGAGCATTCTTCGTCCTTGTGCCGCCAATGCTTGCGCTGCGGGACGCCGTCCTTCGCCTCTTCAAGAAGACCCCCGGCAACGGAAGCTAACGGCTCATAGGTGCCGCCGGTCCCCCAAGGCGGATCCTATTAATAGGCCTCCTGGAACAGCACCGTCGAGGCCGTACGTGCCATGATCTTCAGATCCAGCCAGATACTCCAATTGCTGACGTACCAGACGTCGTATTCCACCCTTTTTTCCATCAGATCGATCGTCGGGGTTTCCCCCCGGAAGCCGTTGACCTGAGCCCAGCCTGTGAGGCCCGGTTTCATGTGGTGGCGGTAGACGTATTTGCTGATGAGCTCGTCGTAGTAATTGTCATGGGCGAGCGCATGCGGGCGCGGCCCGACCAGGGACATGTCGCCGCGCAAGACATTCCAAAGCTGCGGCAACTCGTCGATGCTTGTCATGCGAAGGAAACGCCCGATCTTGGTGACCCGAGCATCCCGCTTGGTGGCCTGGGTAATCGTCTGCCCGTCTTCGCAGACCGTCATGGTTCGAAATTTCCATATCTCGAACGGCTTGCCGTTGAACCCTCGGCGCGACTGGCGGAAGATGGCAGCTCCTGGCGATCCGAGCTTGATCAGAACGGCGACTGTCAGCAGCAGCGGTGTAAGCATGACGAGCGCCAACAAGGCTACCCCTACATCGAGGCAGCGCTTTTGGAAACGCTCGAGAACACTGAGCGGCGGCCGCTGAATCTCGACCGCCACGGTCTCGCTGACCGGCAGGAATGGGCGCGACACGAGGTCGGCGAGAGAATCGTCCGGCAGAAGGCGTACCGGTTGGGGCACCGCGCGCAGGTAGGGCCCGATCTTTCGAAGCATCGGCAATTCGTTCCAATCGATCGCCAAAAGATACTCGTCGACGTCCGCCTGGCGAGACTGCCGAATGACATCACGAATCTGTCGCTCCCAATGGCCATCGCCGCTGTCGATCCCAAGCACGAAATGACGCATGACGTCGAAACCGTTCCGGCGCAAATCCTTGAAACGGTTCGAGGTGAAATCGAGCGGCTTCAGGCTCAACAGGATCACCTTGCGATCGACCAGCCGGCTTCTGGCATAGTTTGTCGCGAGCACGAACTGCCAGACAAAGCGCAGGCTGATCAATCCGGCGCCGCCGATTGCAGCAAAAATAATCACTGTGCCGCGAGACAGATTGTCCGTCGACTTCAGCAGAAAGGCCGCGACAGCGAGGATCGTCAGCGACGCCAACCAGATGAAGACCGCCTTGCGCAGCTGCCAGACCAGATTCAGCAAGCGGTGCGTGGCGTAGACATCCTGGGAATATGCGACCGCGACGAACACAACGCCGACGATCAATCCTGCGCCCATCGATGCGCCGTCGCCAGTGGAGGCAAGCGCGACATTGTAGAGCGCCGCCCCTGCAGCGTAACTGAGCAGGATGAGCAGCAGGTCAGCAGCGATGATGACGATCTGAAAAGGCCGCTGAAGAGCCGTGCCGCGCGTTGACGACAGTGCACCAGCGCTTTCAGAACCATAAGTTGCAACAGCCATTCGAACCTCTGCTATCGAAAATGCTTGACGCTGATCCGTGATGCTGAAGATCCGTCACTTCCCCGAACGCAAACTGTGAAGTGAACACAGCGATATTGTGGCGCTGCACGCGAAACTTTTGCGATGCATGAATGCATCGCGTTTTGTTGAGATGTCATCGGGCGCGGAAGACTTGCGTCACAGTGCTGACACACGATCGAAACTCGCTGCCCTATTTTGAATCAAGTTCCACTTCGAATTCGGTCGGGCACTTGCAATGAAGCGCTAGCAGCTCATCTTTGATGCGCCTATTGCCACATTGAGTGGCTCCGCAGCGATACGATTCGATTACTAGAAGTTCGATGATTTGCGATCTAAAGCTGTATCTCCTCAACCGTCTTCAGCGAGACATGCATCTTCCGCGCTGCCGGGCGCGATGCAGCCCATGGCAGAATTGCCTGATTTGCTCAGCGCGCGCCGACAAGCTAAGCAAGCGAGTATCCTCCTTTCCTTCGGCGCAATCAGGCCGTCTGAGAGGCGGCACTCTTCAATAACGTCCGGCCGTGGACCGACTTGGCGAAATTATCCTCACCACCTCACCGAGTGTGCGCGCCATGACATCTCTTGCCCGATCACACCCGCCAATTGACAGACCGCAACTGCCGGACGGCGTTCGAATTTACGCGATCTCGGATATTCACGGCTGCTCGCATTTGCTGCAGCCCATGTTGCGGGTCATCGATGCCGACGTGGCCCACAGTCGGCCACGCTATGCGATCGAGGTGTTCATGGGCGACTACGTCGATCGCGGACCGGACACGCGCGCCACCCTTGATCTCTTGATCGAACGAAGCCGGCGGGGAAATTCGATTTTTCTCAAGGGAAACCACGAGGCATTTCTAGTGAGGGTTTTCGAAGACCCTTCGTTGTTTGAAGACTGGCTTCGCATCGGTGGCGCCCAGACACTCATGTCCTATGGCCTCGCACCGCCAGACCTGAAGCGCGACGACCCGGGGTCGATCATGCGCGACTTGATCCGCGCAATGCCGGGGGAGCATCTGGAGTTCCTGGACGAACTACGGCTTAGCTTTACCTGTGGAGACTTTTTCTTCGTCCACGCCGGCGTTCGCCCGGGTGTCCCCTTGGCCGAGCAAAGCGAAAGCGACCTGCTTTGGATTCGCGAAGAGTTCCTTCAGAGCGAGGAGCAGTTCGGCAAATATATCGTTCATGGTCACACGCCGGTGCGCACCGCCGAAGTCCTGGCAAACCGGGTCAACATCGATACGGGCGCCTACGCGACGGGCAATCTAACTCTCATGAGTATACAAGGCAGCCGGATGCTGGCGGTATGACTCGCCCAGGATATGCCTAGCCCAGGAAATGTTTGCCGATCCATCGGGAGATTGTTTTCCTGAAGCGAACGGACGGAATCGGCACTCACGAGTTAACGGCGTCAGCTAGTTGAGCACGAGCGGCACTTCCCGTCCTGCTCGCGTGTTGGCCATCCAATTGCGCCAGGCCCGCTCATGCTTGGCGTAGAGCTCCAGCCATCGTTGTCCGGGCTTGTTCTGATCAAAGCGAAGGCCAGGGTCGAGGGGGGCGTCGGGCTTGTCCAACGTCTCGAACTCGATGGTTTCCGCAATCGTCAAACCGAAAAGGACACGCTGTCCTGTACCATCCACGATGTACCGTCGCGGTGCGTCCCTCATCGGCTGGGTCATGTCATGTGTCGCTTATGGTCATGAGAACAGAGATGTCGCTCGCACGCTGGACGAGGCCTAAAAGGCACGTCGGACGTGTCCGAATGCTGAATTGGGAGTCGATCGGGACGTTCTGCGCGAGGTGCCGGAGGGCTCGTTCGTCGTGGTTCGTTGCGACCGCCGGGTACGCAGCGCATAGACCAACATGACGCCGGCGCAGAAGATCAAGGCGAAGACAAATGCAGAAGCCATACGAGTCGTCCCTGAATAGTGCGGTGCTCATCAAGAGTGAGCAGTGTGTCGACATCATGATTCCTGATGATTCTTGGTGACTCTCCTGGTGCCAAAAGATTGCCCACGCCTGATCTTGTCCTGAGCAACAGCATCTGAGGTGTCTGGTAGCGCGATCTTTTGGCCGGACGCACCGACACGGATGGTCACCTCAAATCTGTTCTGTCCCGTCCAGGTGGATTGGCGCACCTGAAGAGCTGGCTTTCGCAGCCATTCTATGGAACGAAGCGCTTGCAACCTTTCAGACGCCGTCGCATTATTTCTCGCCCATTTTCGAGAGGGATTGATCCGATGAACTTCCGCACCCTTGCTCCATCCATTGCTCTTTCTGTTCTTGGCCTTGCTTTGATAACGACCGCAGCTTCAGCCGCGGAGCTTGCGCTGGCTCCTGCGCATCATCGGTCGGCCTACGTCCGAACCGGTTACGTGTTTTGGGATGATGTCTACCCGCCTGCGATCTATGGCCCCAACCTTCGCCCTGTCGAGGAAGTCACGGCGCTCAAGGCGGAGGCCCGGCCCGTGTCGCAACGCTGGTGGGGGTATTGGTACGCTCGGTGAACGGCAAACCGTTTAGCGACCAGCCGCGTTCAACCATGAATCGCCGCAACACCGGGCAACTGGGTGGCGGCGATTTTGTTTGGGGCTTGCCTGGCCCATCCAAACATGATCACCGAACGGGCGGATCGTCGGCCCGTCATTTCGCTACCAAGCCCCTCGCGTCCAGGAACTGACCGGTTTCGAATTGCGGTGTCGGGCGAAAATCGCAGGCAGCGCGGATCCTCGGTCATCGCTGTGGAAGTGACCATCAGATAGCGCCGTGCCGACTGGCGAGGAAGCGGAGCGCTCTCGCTGCACGGCTCGATAGAGAAATTGAGGCAGCCTCAGCCCGTGCTGCGTAAACTCAGTTCCGTCGCGGAAGGCTCCTCACGGAAGGCTGCCGATTGCCGGCAGGCTTTCGACGTCCCATCGGGAACGCTGCTACTTTGCCTGCGCACCCCGGTCCCAAGGCCGCTTGCCATCCGCGCCCCTGTCCCACGGGCGCGCCGTTGGGGCGTCCTTCTCCTGTGTGGCTGCCTGCGCACGATCGGCCTGAACCCGTTCGCGATCGGTTAATGGGGCCTTCGGAGTTGCCGGTTCGGGCTGCGCCAATGCCGGCGTCGCGATGAGCAGCATCGCCAAAATGAATTTTTTCATCCCCGGCTTTAACACACCGGCCGCAGGCTGTCCGATCTATTCGGAGCCCTCCAAAGTTCAAAGATCCGCCTAATCTCCAAAGCTCGAAGGAAAAGGCCCGCAACGGTGGACCTTTCGGTGAGAGTTGAGATGGATCGCCTATTTCTGATCTTCGTTGCTGGTGCCCGATCCGGGGCTTCCGATCGGCAAACCATTAGCTGAATGACCAACCCCAGAGTTACGCTCGGCCTGCGCGGCGGCCGGCGTCTTTCCGTTCGCGGTTGGGGGTTGGACGTTCGGATTGTTCTGGCTGGAGTTGGGGTTACTCGTGTTCACGTTAGCGCCGGTGGTGGTGCCTTGAGTCCCCGTGCCGGACGGAGCCGAGGGGCCCGAGGTCGCGCTGCTCGACGAGGTGCCTGTCCCAGCACCAGAGCTTGCCGCCGAACCCGCGCCGCCGCCGGCTCCCCCACCCGAGCCGCCGCCACCACCTTGGGCGAGCGCGGTCGACGAGAATGCTATGCAGGCAACGACAACAAATAGAGGTTTGCGGATCATGGATGCGTCTCCCTGAGCTTGAACAGCAATCACGACAGGCGCTGGAAGTTCCTTCGCTGCCGCGGTCCGAATTCCCTGCGAACAGGGAATTTTACAGGGAAAGCGCGCCTGCGGTGAGGCCGCTATCCCATGGAAATGCGAACATTTGCCTTGAAATTCAGCGCATCCGGGGCGCGATCCGCCGAATCCGAACAGGGAATTTATCGGTAGTGAACAGGGAATTTGCGTGCAAACGGCTGGACGAAACAGGCGATGTGCGGGCTACGGATCCGTGCCGCATGCCGCGGCGGGAATAGCGCAAGCATCGCCTGTGGATCACCGCCAGTGCAGGGGCGGCGTCTGCGCACGGCGAGGAATCGCGAACAGTCGCCGAATTTAACTGGCAGCAGGACCCTCCTAGTCTGTGTACTCATTAAGCAGCTGGCCGCCTTATGCCCGCTCACCCCCTACCAGCGGCGGGAAAGCGGACGTCTGCCGAGGTCGCTGAAGGGCCAACAGCAGACTCGCGCATCGCCGCAAGGTTAGCTCATGCCCAGCGAAGCCGCGCCAAGATCGCCCGGCCCATGACCCAGTCCTTGTCGCTTTCGGTGAGGAATGGAAGCTCCTCCGTAAATTGCGTCACGCGCTGCCGATAGGTGGCCCGGGCGAACGAATTGGTAATATCGGTGCCCCAATAGCAGCGCTCCGGTCCATACGCGTCGAAAAGGCGCTGAATATGCGGAATGGTATCGCGGAATGGATAGGACTCGGTCGAGATCAGTGGCACCGAGGACAGCTTCACCGAAACGTTCGGGTATTTTGCGAGCTCGGCCGCCTCGGCAATAGCTTCCGCCACTTGGTTGTTTTTCCCGGATTGTGATGAATCAGCACGAGGGCGAAGACCCGCGCCGACGCCCATGTGGTCGAGGATAAGCGTAAGGCCGGGGTGTCGCTCGGCGATACGTGCGAACAGCGACGTCTGCCCCGATGTGAGAAACATCACAGGCAAACGAGCCTTCTGCGCGGCCGGCCAGAACCAGTCCGCGGTCCCGTCAGTCAGCCACGCGGCTTCGTCGGGCCCGAAGTTCAATCTCACGCCCAGAACGCCGGGCTGGTCGCGCCACGTCGCAAGCCGCGCTGCGCCCTCGGGCTTGTTGAGGGCCACACGCGCCATGATCGCGAAGCGGTTCGGATACCGTTTGACGGCCTCTTGGGCATAGTCGACGCGCTCGCCTTCGAGTGATGCCGGCGGAACGATGACGACGCGATCGACGCCGGCCTCGTCCATCAGCGGTATGACCCGCTCGATGGTGAAGGGCTCGGGAAGCTGCGGCTTGGCACCGGGTAGCCAGGGTCGCTCCGGAGTGCTCGCCGGCCAGAGGTGAACCTGCGAATCGACGATCACCCGTTTTGGCTGCGCAAATGTCGTGGCCGGATGAACTGACAGCGCGACACCGGTCACGACGGTGCCGGTGAGGAGACGACGGCGTGAAAGCATTCAACCTCCTTGACTGCTTAATGTTGTCACGCGCGGTGGCGGCCGAAGCCCGCGCTATCCAAGCGCTGCGAATTTGCTCGCATTTATGAATGTAAATCAAAGTTGGGACCATAAAGGTTCAAAGGGTGATTGGCATCGCAGCTTTCCTGCGGCGCATATTGGCTCCGTTGGTCCGATAACGGAAGTCGTCGTTTCTTAGTTCATGCCTGATCGACGCGGGGCGGAGCAGAACACAGGTGCCACCCCAGCGCTATTAGCGCTCGCGTTCCCAAGTCAGGCTTCCTACCACTCTCTTTCCGGGAAAAACGGAGCTGACTTGTTCCGCCGTTCGAATGGTCAGCTTATCTCCTTCCAGCTTGAAGAATCGTATTTGGTCCTGTCCGGTCAAACGCTCATTCCCCGATATATCAACTTTGGTCGTAAACTTGTCTCCTTCGATCACAAATTTTCCGGAGTAGGCGAGGAGTGACTTCAGAAGGACTGCCGACTCCTCATTGTTCGTTGCCGGTTTGCGATTTGCCGCCACGATGACGAATGTCACGTATCCGTCTGCCGCGAAGACCGCCCTGCCTTTGGGATTGGGACCGAAAGGCTCAGTCGCCTCTCCACCGATAATCTGAATTGTCCATGAGCTTAGCTTCCAACTACCTGCGAGTTGCCCCGCTGTATCCTCCGCAAGGGCAAATCCAGCTTGAAAACAGACGCATACAATAGCAGCAGCGAGCACACGGAGAAGTACCATATCTTCCTCCCTCTCAGCAGATGACCGGGTGCGTTCAAACAAATGCCAAGGCTAGCTGTGAGAGAGGAAATCCGCCAGAGCGAGGGGTCCGGGAAGGTCTGCTGTGGGTCAAAAGCAGCTGGCGAGCCACGCGCAGCTCGGCGTCCGGTTTATCCAGCGACAGCGGACGTCAGGGAGGCTGAACCGCTCTTCTTAGGGCCAATAACCGATTGTCGGTCCGGGTGGGCATTCCTTCCGATCCGGCGTAGAATGGCATTCAGATTGGATCGCGGGTCATGGCACAGGAGCGGCTAGGACGGATCGAACGGAGGTTGGCGGCTATATTGGCCGCCGATGTGGCTGGCTATTCGAGGCTCATGCACCATGACGAAGAGACCACGCATACCAAACTGACAGTTCTCTTGGCGGAGGCTGTTGATCCAACAATCGCCGAACACAGCGGCCGGATCGTCAAGAATACCGGCGACGGGTTTCTCGCAGAGTTTCCGAGTGCCGTCGAAGCTCTTCGGGCTGCGATGGTATTCCAAGCGCGCGTTCGCGAACTTACCGCCGGCGCCCCGGAAGACAGGCGCATCGCTTTTCGAGTGGGCATTAATATTGGTGACGTCATCGTCGAGCCCCACGACATCTTTGGCGATGGGGTGAATATCGCCGCACGGCTTGAGAGCGTCGCAGCACCCGGCGGCATCTGCATCTCTTCGGCTGTCTACGATCAGGTCCAGGGCAAGTTTGGCGACAGGTTCGCCGATATTGGTGAACAGAACCTCAAAAACATCGGCCGTCCGGTTCGAGCTTATGCTGTGGTTCTGGATGGGTTCGGCACGGCGGCGCTATCTCCGGGGGCGGGATCAAGCGCACTTTCACCGCCCCGCCTTTCCATCATTGTGTTGCCCTTCGCTAACCTCAGTGACGATCCTGGGCAGGACTACTTTGTCGATGGCGTGACCGAGAGTTTGACCACAGATTTGTCGCGCATCTCCGGCTCGTTCGTTATCGGCCGACACACCGCATTCGCGTACAAGGGCAAAGCGATCGATCTCAAGCAGATTGGCCGCGAACTGAATGTTCGGTACGTGCTAAAGGGTTCTATGCAGGGAGCCGGCGATCGACTTCGCGTAAACGTTCAGCTCGTGGACGCGGAAACCAGCGCGCATCTATGGGCCGACCGCTTTGACAAACCCGTCGCCGATCTTTTTGATATGCAAGACGAGATCGTATCGCGCCTCGCCAACACACTGGACGCCCAACTCACTGAACAAGAGGCCAGGCGATCAGAGCGATCTCCGCAGCCCAATTCGATGGACTTGTATTTCCGAGGCAAAGCTTTGTTGCACAAGGGGTGGACGTTGGAAGGTGTGCCACAAGCGCGCGCGATTTTTGAACGGGCGGTGACCCTCGACCCCAAGAATGTCGACGCGATGGTGTGGATGGCTGGCGCCGATCTGATGCTTGGAGCGAGCTACTTGGATGACGCCACGAGCGAGCATTACGCAGTGGCCGAGGCGACCTCAATAAGGGCGCTGTGCCTCGCGCCCAACCATGCTTACGCACACTTGGCTTTGGGCTGCGCATTAATGTGCACGAACCGCGCGGCTCAGGGCATCGCTGAGTTCGAGAGGGCGTTGACGTTGGATCACAATTTGGCTGAGGCTCACGCGCAAATCGGCGGCGCTAAGTTGTACATGGGGCGCGGAGCGCAGACGGTGGCTCATATCAACGAAGCACTTCGCCTGTCTCCTCGTGATATCTTCGGCCATCGATGGCTCATGATAGCCGGCTTTGCCAAGCTGCAGCTTAACGAGGATGCTGAAGCAGTCTGCTGGTTCCGCCGCAGCATCGAGGCCAATCGAAATGACGTGAACGCACATTTCGGGTTGGCTGCCGCGCTCGCGTTGCTTGGCTCGCTGGACGAGGCGAAAGCTGCTGCAAAGGCGATATTTGCGCTGGTTCCAAGCTTCACCATCCGCCGCTTCCGAGATGGAGCTTGCAGCGATAACCCAATTTACCTCGCCAAACGCGAGCGTGTGTATCAGGGCCTGCGGCTGGCGGAGGTGCCGGAGGGATGATGTCCGGTTTCCCGCTGAGCGACCGACTTCCGGTCCTCGCCTGCGTCCGGACATGTCGCTGCACTTCGCAACTGGCGCTATGGGTCAACAGCGGAAGTCGCGACGTTACCAAGCATATCGGGCGTAGCTGCGCGTCACGTTGGAGAACTCCCCTTCGAAGGTTGTGGCCGTAGACCAGCCGGTGATCCATTTCACTTCGGCGGACCCGGTCAGCAGCCGCCTGCCGTCCGCCGTTGACCACAAATCTCGTCCCCGGCAGCGTCTGAAACTGGCGTCCATGGCGCTGTGCTCGCGGTTGGTCAGCAGCACGCGCCCGATTGGAGCCTAGGTGCGAAACGTCAGTTCTCCTGACTGTGGCACGGCAGCGCGCCTATCCACTTGAGGCAATGGTCCATCGCACCGGTTGGGTAACCAACTCCACGGATCCATTGGTGCTCCACGCTCGGCCGAGCCGCACGTGAAATCTCATTCCTTCCGGAACGGACGTAAACTGACCACGTTTTTTTTGCTTAGGATGCAGCTCTGATTGGGGAGCCGCAAAGCACCCCGAAAATGCCCGTGAGAGATGGAGAAGGACAATGGCCCACGAACGCCACGAGAACAGGGCTACCCATAATCCAGAGGATAAAGCTTCTCGCGCTGCCGAGAGAGCAACTGAGCAGACCCGGCGCATCGGATTGGCCGCGGCTGAGACAAACGAGCAAGTAGTGAAGACAGGCGCCAATCTTGTACAGCAGAATGCAGAGATGTTCCAGAACACGTGGCGCTTTGGCCTGGATATGATGACGGCGATGATGGGGCGTTCAGCAGATCACATGGGCAGAGCCCTTGGTGTGTCTGGAGATGAAGCTCAGGATGCGACCAAGAGATCTGCCCGGAACGCTGAGAGCATCCTCTATTCGGCCACAGCAATGAGCAAAGGTCTGAACGATGCTTCTCGAGAGTGCCTTGAGCTTGCGCGATATCAGATCGAGAGGAGCATGAAAGGAATGAGCGAACTTTGGCAGTGCCGAACGCCTCACGACTTTGCGGCGATGCAGACTGATTTGCTGCGGGAAAGTTTGGAGCGTACGCTACAGAGCAGTCGCCGGATTGCTGACGTTTCGGTGAAGGCGGTGGATGACGCCGCAACACACATGACCGAGACCATGAAGCGAGCAGCCTGATTTTAATTCGAGCGAAAATCAGCGGCCGAAAATCCCGGCCGCTGATCTGCTCGTTGACCTTAAGTCGGGAGGCGTTCGAGGGCACTGGTCATATTTAGATGTCCCGTCACGAAATTCACGGCAAGGTCGGTCAGCCTTCGCGGTGATCCGCGAGACCATCCGGGAGATGGACAAGGTCGCGAATCGGCTTGAGGCGACGAGCTGCGCCGATGTTAGAGGACCGCTGATCGAGCTCTGTCGCTCAGAATTCCCGGGGCAAGGTTCATGCTCAGGAATTCCACAACACAAGGTCGCGAGGGCGAAGCACGTAGGGCCGGACGACTGGTCTAACACCTGATCTGTAGCGCCCATTGGCGTCAATCCAATTCGGCTCTGAGTTCCGCTCCGGGTCATGAATGTCGATTTGAACCAGCGCCGATAACGTCCGGATTGCCCCGAGAGCCGAGGTCGAGCCAAGCGTCTAGCGCGGACGAAAAGGGCCAATACCAGAAATCATTCCGAACGGTGTTGCTGATCCAATCCGGGTTACCGCGCGGGCGCGTTTGGGCGCTACGTCTCCAATCGTCTGAAAGCGACGCAGGTTCGGAAGGTTATCGGCTTGAGAATGGCCAACCTCATTAACGAGGAAGTCATCATGATCGATGTCCATGGCGTAAATCCCCCGCTCCGCCCAAAGTTGCGTGTCCTCTCCTTTCGTTCAAGCCGAGATGGGGCTGACTTCGTGATCAATCCGGAAGCCATCGCATTGCGACGTTAACGCCGCGCGAGCGGTAGGTTCTTTGACCTTGTCATTTGCGTTTAAAATCGACAAGGAGATCGCCGGCTTTAGGCGCAACAGAGCGCACGATGACGTGCACACCGCCACTACCACAGCACT
>NZ_JBVVPQ010000066.1:0-13265 GCF_055811695.1 Bradyrhizobium sp. MI1.3
TCGGCGATCGCGTGTCGCCGGGCGCGCGGAACGGCAGGACATTGGGAGGCGTTTCCACTGGGGGTGCCACACGGGGATTCTGTCCGTCGCGCTCTGGGCCTCAGGGCAACGACTGACACCTTTTGCTGGGCTTACCCCTCTCCCTAGCCCTCCCCCACAAGGGGGGAGGGAACGCAGTTGGGGTGGGGCGCTAGCTCGGCTTGATGCGATCGACCATCCGCACGCGCGAATCCTGCGGATGCAGCGCCGGCACGCCTTGCGGGGTCGGGGACATTAAGGTTATCGCGGCTTTAGGCCTTGGCGCATAGGCTGGGGCCGTGGACCTGCCCGCGGCTGCGGGCGATACTAACCCTTTCTTAAGGCTGCCATTCCCGGCAGCCATGCGCACAAGCGGGACGCGAAGCCGGTCGGATGACGAGTTCGGATTTCCAGTTGCGAGGCGTGGGCGATCCCCGGCTGGCCGTGCACGCGACCTCGCCGCTGCCCGCCTGGCTCTGGTCGATCGACGGCACGCGCGTGCTCTGGGCCAATCCGGTCGGGGCAAGACTGTTCGGCGCGGCCAATGCCACGGCGCTGGCGGAGAAGATTTTCGGCCCCGCCGACAGCCACCGCCGCCAGATCATCCGGCTTGCCGGCCGGCTGCCTCCGAACGGCGCCATCCGGCTCGAACGGCTGCGCGGCTTCGGCGCGCGGCTCGGCACGCTGATGACCTGCGCCTGTGCCCGGCTGGACTTCGCCGATGGCGGCCGCGCTGTGCTCGTTACCGCGATGGACCCGGGCTTGCGCACCATGCCGCTGGTCGAGCGCCTGCTTCGTCTCGTCGACGGCGCCAAGACGCCGATGGCGGCGTTCGCGCCCGATGGCCTGTTCGTCGGCGCCAGCGAAACGGCCCGCACCCTGCTCGGCTTCCGCGATCTCGGCGAAGCAGGCCTCGACCGGGCGCGCAGCGATGCGCTTCGCCAGGGCCGCGCCGAGACGCCGATCGGCATCGGCCAGATGGTGCTGCAGCGGGTCGGCAGCGGGGCCGATGTCGGGCTGGTCGCGCTGATCGAGCCTGCCGTGCAGCAGGCGGCGGCTGCGACTGACGAGCTCGAAGCCGGGGCCGCTGAAGAGGTCGCGCGCGAACACATCGCTCAGCCTGAGCCCGCGCCGCCCCCTGCTCCCGCCGCCGTGCCGGAGCATGTGCAAGCCGCGCCGTCGCACGAAGCGCCATCCGAAATCGCGCTGTTCGACGCCTTTGCCGAGCCGGTCGACGCGCCGGACGCAACGATCGCGCACGAACCGCCCGCGCGCGAGCCGGCCACTGAGATCGTCTCGATCCAGCAAGCCGTCGAGCAAGCGGCCGAGGCCGCGCCAGAAACTCCGGTTGAAAACTCGGCCGAAGCCATGGTGTCGCCGCAGGCCGCGCCGACCGTGACCGGCATGGTCGAGCCGCCGTCGGGCCACGAAGAGCCGCCCGCACCGCGTCAGCATCCGCTGCGCTTCCTCTGGAAGGTGGATGCAGAGGGCCGCTTTGTGCTTCTGTCCGACGAATTCATCCGCCTGATCGGCCCGCGCACGGCCGCCGGCTTCGACCGCCCCTGGCACGAGATCGCCGACGCATTCGCGCTCGACCCTGAAAGCCGCGTGGCGCAGGCGCTTGCGAGCAAGGACACCTGGGCCGGGATCACCGTGAACTGGCCGGTCGATTGCGGCGAGCATCTGCCGGTCGAGCTTGCCGGACTTCCGGTTTACGACGGCGACCGCAACTTCGCGGGCTTCAGGGGATTTGGCGTCTGCCGCGATCTCGATGGCCTCAACCGGCTCGACGCGCTCAGGCGTTTTGAGCTGCTGGCCGAACCGCAGGCGCCGCAAAGCCTGTCCGCCGATATGGTCGAACCCGAGCTAGAGGCGCCGCCTCCGCCGATCGAACCGCCCGCGCCTGAGCCTGAGCCTGAGCCTGAAGCTAAACCGCCCGAACCCCCAACCGACGCGAATTCACATCCAACCGATCCGGAAACCCCAGTGGAAACGCCTCCCAATGTCCTGCCGTTCCGCGCGCCCGGCGACACGCGATCGCCGACGCTGACGCCGGTCGAGAACAGTGCGTTCAACGAGCTTGCCCGGCAATTGTCCGAGCGCCTCGAACGCGACAAGGAAACCATCGCGGCATCGGCTGAACCGCCGGATGCCGAGATCACGCCCGAAGCGCCGACGCCGGAGCCCGAGCCCAAGTCTGAGACGCCGCACACGCCAGCCGAATGGCTGAGCGCGCCCGCGCCGCCGGCGCACGGCCACAGCCCGCGCGACCGCGCGCTGCTCGACCTGCTGCCATCAGGCATCCTGATCTACCGGCTCGACCGCCTGCTCTACGCCAACCCGGCGTTTCTCGCGCGCATGGGCTATGCCAGCCTGAGCGCCCTGGAGAACGCCGGCGGGCTGGATGCGCTCTATGTCGAGCCGGGCGTGTCCGCGGCCAGCAGCACATCGCAAGCAGGCACACCTGTCACGATCAGCGCGACGCTCGCCAATGGCGAAGCGCCGCTGCCGACCACCGAAGCGCATCTGCACGCGATCGACTGGGACGGCGAGAGCGCGCATGCGCTGATCTGCGCGCTGCCGCAAGCAGCACCCGCTGCGCCCGTCGTTGCGGAGACCGTGATCGCAGAGACCATTGTCCCCGAGACCTTCCCGCCCGAGCCCGACGTCGGCGAGGCGGACGCGGAAGATCTCGCCGCGATCCTCGACACCACGGCCGAGGGCATCGTGATGTTCGATGCCGAAGGCAACATCCACGCCTGCAACCGCAGCGCCGAGGCGCTGTTCGGCTATGACGGCGAGACGCTGATGCAGCAGAATCTGGTGACGCTGTTCGCGCCGGAGAGCCAGCACGTCGTCATCGACTATCTGGAAAACCTCAAGAGCCAGGACATCGCGAGCCTGCTCGACCACGGCCGCGAGGTGCTGGGGCGCGAGAAGAAGGGCGGCGTCATTCCGCTCGCGATGATCATGGGCCGCACCCGGCCCGACGGCCCGAACTTCTTCGCCGTGTTCCGCGACCTCTCGCAGAGCAAGCAGGGCGAGAGCGAGCTGACGCAGGCGCGACGCCTGGTCGACGGCGCGGCCAATGCCAAGGCCGACATGCTGGCGCGGATCAGCCACGAGATCCGCACGCCGCTCAACGCCATCATCGGCTTCTCGGAGGTGATGATTTCGGAACGCTTCGGCACGCTCGGCAACGAGCGCTACGGCGAGTACATGAAGGACATCCGCGCCTCCGGCGAGCGCGTCATCGCCATCATCGACGATCTGCTCGAGCTGTCGCGGATCGAGACCGGCAAGCTCGACCTCAACTTCGCCAACCTCAACCTCAACGATCTGGTCGAGGCCTGCGTGGTCGTGATGCAGCCGCAGGCCAATCGCGAGCGCATCATCATCCGCACCTCGCTCGGCCATGCGCTGCCGCAGGTGAGCGCGGATGCGCGCGCGATGCGGCAGATCACCATGAACCTGATCTCCAACTCGATCCGGCTCGCCAGCGCCGGCGGCCAGGTCATCGTCTCGACCGCCCTCACCGACCGCGGCGAGGTCGCACTTCGGATCCGCGACACCGGCCATGGCCTTACCGAGCGCGAAGTCGCCGCCGCGATGGAGCCGTTCCGGACGGCACCGCCCGGCGACGCCGAAGACAATTCGGCGCTGAGCCTGTCGCTGACCAAGGCCCTGGTCGAAGCCAACCGCGCCCGGTTCAACATCAAGAGCGCGGCGAACTCCGGCTCGCTGATCGAGGTGGTGTTCGCACCGGCGCTGGCGCAGGCTTAGCCTTCGCCACATCGTCGTCCCGGCGAAGGCCGGGGACGACCCGCGTTGAGAGAGCCCACAAGCACAAATCGCCCAAACAAAAGGGCACGGCGTTTGCGGCGCCGTGCCCTTCGCATTCAATGAGTCTTCGCCTCAGCTATAAATCTCGAACAAGCCCGCGCCGCCCTGGCCGCCGCCGATGCACATCGTCACGACGCCCCATTTGGCCTTGCGGCGCTTGCCTTCCTGGAGGATGTGGCCGGTGAGACGTGCGCCGGTCATGCCGAAGGGATGGCCGATCGCGATCGAGCCGCCGTTGACGTTGTACTTGGCGGGATCGATGCCGAGCTTGTCGCGCGAATAGAGACACTGGCTGGCGAAGGCTTCGTTGAGCTCCCACAGATCGATGTCGTCGATCTTCAGGCCATGACGCTTCAACAGCTTCGGCACGGCAAAGATCGGGCCGATGCCCATCTCGTCCGGCTCGCAACCCGCCGCCGCCCAGGCGACGAAGCGGCCCATGGGATTGAGGCCGCGCTTCTCCGCGTCCTTGGCTTCCATCAGCACCACGGCCGCGGCACCGTCCGACAGCTGGCTGGCGTTGCCCGCCGTGACGAACTTGCCGGGGCCCCTGACCGGCTCGAGCTTGGCGAGACCTTCCAGCGTGGTCTCGGGCCGATTGCACTCGTCGCGGTCGACGACGTAATCGACGATCGACTCCGCTTTGGTCGCCTTGTCGACCACTTTCATCTTGGTCTTCATCGGAACGATCTCGTCCTTGAACTTGCCCGCCTGCTGCGCGGCGGCCATGCGGCGCTGCGATTCCAGCGAATACTCGTCCTGATATTCACGGCTGAGATTGTAGCGCTCGGCGACGATGTCGGCGGTGTCGATCATCGCCATGAAGATCGCCGGCGCCGTCTTGAGCAGCTCGGGATCGATCGATTCTTTCGGAGTCCCGCCGCCCGGCATCGAGATGCTCTCGACGCCGCCTGCGACGATGCAGTCGGAACCGTCCGAACGGATCGAGTTGGCGGCCATCGCGATGGTCTGGAGACCGGACGAGCAGAACCGGTTCACCGAGACGCCCCCGGTCGATTTCGGCATTCCTGCCAGCAGCGCGGCCTGGCGGCCGATGTTCGGCGCGCCATGGGCGCAATTGCCGAGATAGCAATCCTCGACATAGTCCTTCTCGACGCCGGCGCGATCGACCGCGTGGTGGATGGCGTGGGCCGCGAGCGACATCGGCGGGGTGATGTTGAACCCGCCGCGGCCGGATTTCGCGAGGCCCGTGCGTGCATAGGAAACGATGACGGCTTCACGCATTGTTTTCTCCCTTTTCGAACGATTTTGAACGGAGCGTCGGTCGACGTCTTCTCGGCGCCATTGGTACACAATGTCCAGCGGTCGCGGGAGAAATAAAAACGCCGCCCTCGCGAGAGGGCGGCGTTGTTCCGCGGGTCGGAATATGTCGGCGTATCAGAACGTCAGCGCCTTGACCTGCTTGACCTGCGGCAGGGCCTGCACCTTGGCGAGCAGATCCGCCGGCACGGCACCGTCGACCTCGATCAGTGCGATGGCATCGGAGCCCGGCGCAACTCGGCCGAGATGGAAGGTCGCGATGTTGATCTTGGCATCGCCCAAGAGGCTTGCGAACTTGCCGATGAAGCCCGGCTTGTCCTCGTTGGTCACGTAGATCATCGACTTGCCAAATTCAGCGTCGACGCGGATGCCCTTGATGTCGACCAGGCGCGGCTTGCCGTCGGCATAGACCGTGCCCGAGACCGACCGCTCCTGCCGCTCGGTGGTGACCGTGACGGTGATCAGGCTTTCATAGTCGCTCTGGGCGGCGCGGACGATCTCGTCCACCACCATGCCGCGCTCCTTGGCGACGACGGGCGCGGAGACGACGTTGACCTCGCCCAGCATCGGCCGCAGCAGGCCGGACAGCACGGCGGAGGTGATCGCCTTGATCTTCATCTCGGCGACGTGGCCCTCATAGGTGATCTCCACCTTGAGGATGCCGCTCTCGGTCAGCTGTCCGGCGAACGAGCCGAGCTTTTCGGCGAGCGCGATGAACGGCTTCAGCTTCGGGGCCTCTTCCGCCGTGATCGAGGGGAAGTTGACGGCATTCGAGATCGCGCCGGTGAGCAGGTAATCCGACATCTGCTCGGCGACCTGAAGTGCGACGTTCTCCTGCGCCTCGGTGGTGGACGCGCCGAGATGCGGCGTGCAGATCACGTTGGGATGACCGAACAGCACGTTCGCGGTGGCGGGCTCCTCGACAAAGACGTCGAAGGCGGCACCTGCGATGTGCTTGGAATTCAAAGCGTCGACCACGGCCTGCTCGTCGACGAGGCCGCCGCGGGCGCAGTTGATCAGGCGCACGCCCTTCTTCATCTTGGCGATCGCGGATGCGTCGATGATGTTCTTGGTCTTCTCGGTCAGCGGGGTGTGCAGCGTGATGAAGTCGGCACGCTTCAAGAGATCGTCGAGCTCGACCTTCTCAACGCCGATGTCCCTGGCGCGTTCCGGCGACAGGAACGGATCGAACGCGATCACCTTCATGCGCAGGCCGAGCGCGCGGTCGGCGACGATCGAGCCGATGTTGCCGCAGCCGACGACGCCGAGCATCTTGCCGGTGATCTCGACGCCCATGAAGCGGTTCTTTTCCCATTTGCCGGCCTGGGTCGAAGCGTCCGCCTGCGGAATCTCGCGCGCCAGCGCCAGCATCAGGGTGATGGCGTGCTCGGCGGTCGTGATCGAATTGCCGAACGGCGTGTTCATCACGATGATGCCCTTGGCCGTGGCGGCGGGAATCTCGACGTTGTCGACGCCGATGCCGGCGCGGCCGATCACCTTGAGGTTGGTCGCCTTCTCGAGGATCTTCGCGGTCGCCTTGGTCGCCGAGCGGATCGCGAGGCCGTCGTAATTGCCGATGATCTCGGCGAGCTTGTCCTTGTCCTTGCCGAGGTTGGGCTGGAAGTCGACCTCGACACCGCGGTCTTTGAAGATCTGTACGGCGGCGGGAGAGAGCGCGTCGGAAATGAGAACTTTGGGTTTGGTCATGGGAATGTGTCCTCTGCCTTCCTCAAGGGAAGGGCCTTAGACCGGATTGGATGAATGTCTCGGAGCACTTTTCTCCCTCTCCCCGCAAGAACGGGGAGAGGCGAAGAAAGAAACTTACGCCGCCTTGGCGAGCGTGGCCTTGGTCTCGGCGAAGGCCCAGTCGATCCACTGTGTCAGCAGCGCGACATCGCTGGCCTCGACGGTGGCGCCGCACCAGATCCGCAGGCCGGCGGGCGCATCGCGGTAGTAGGCGAAGTCGTAGCCCGCGCCCTCCTTCTCGACCAGCGCCACCAGCTTCTTGGAGAAGTCGGCCTGCGCGTCCTCGGAGAGCGAGGTGATCGCGGGATCGGTGAACTTCAGGCACACCGAAGTGTTGGAGCGGATCGCGGCGTCCTTGGCGAGGAAGTCGATCCAGGGCGTCTTCGCCTTCCAGTCGGCGAGTACCTTGGTGTTGGCGTCGGCGCGCGCGATCAGCGCCTTCAGGCCGCCGATCGACTTGGCCCAGGTCAGCGCGTCGAGATAATCCTCGACGCAGAGCATCGACGGCGTGTTGATGGTCTCGCCGACGAAAATGCCTTCGTTGATCTTGCCGCCCTTGGTCATGCGGAAAATCTTCGGCAACGGCCAGGCCGGCTTGTAGGTTTCGAGCCGCTCCACCGCGCGGGGCGACAGGATCAGCATGCCGTGCGCGGCTTCGCCGCCGAGCGCCTTCTGCCAGGAGAAGGTGACGACGTCGAGCTTGGCCCAGTCGAGGGGTTGTGCGAACGCGGCCGAGGTGGCGTCGCAAATGGTCAGGCCTTCGCGGCTCGCGCTGATCCAGTCGGCGTTCGGCACGCGCACGCCCGAGGTGGTGCCGTTCCAGGTGAAGACGACGTCGGACTTCGGATCGACCTTGGAGAGATCCGGGAGTTCACCGTAAGCCGCGTTGAGCTTGGTGACGTCCTTGAGCTTCAATTCCTTGACGATGTCGCTGACCCAGCCCTCGCCGAAGGATTCCCAAGCGAGCGTGGTGACGGGCCGCGCACCCAGCATCGACCACAGTGCCATCTCGACCGCGCCGGTATCGGACGCCGGCACGATGCCGATGCGATAATCGGCGGGCACTTCGAGCACCTCGCGCGTCAAATCGATCGCGAGCTTGAGCTTGGTCTTGCCGACCTTCGCGCGATGCGAACGGCCGAGCGCTGCGTCCTTGAGGTTTTGGGCATTCCATCCGGGGCGCTTGGCGCAGGGGCCGGAGGAAAAATGCGGCACGTTCGGCCGCGAAGCGGGCTTCGCTACAGTCATCGTCTACCCTTCCAGATAGTAAGCCTCCCGTTGGGGGGAGGTGTCCCGCCGCGGCTGATACGGGAATCGGGAAGACCAGTCAAGGAAGTTCCGGGACCTCACGCGCGAATGATGGCGCCTCCGGTGCGATTTTAGGGGATTCGACCACGGCCAGCGCGTTCAACAAGTCCGTGGCATCGTTGATCAATTGCGCGGCGCGGCGCCGGCTGCCGACTTTCAAAATGCATTTGTCATTGGCCTGCACGACGTAGTCGTTGCCGACCTTGATCATCGAATAGCTTGTCATCGAAATCCCCGAACCGACCGAGCCCGGTTTCAGACGCTCGCGTAGCACCGTTCGTTCCTGGTTCCACGTGAACGTCGAACGGGTAGTTTATCAGCTCTTAACATGAACGTATGCGCGATCCGATTTCACTGATCGCGCAACGCTCATTGGCGTGCTGCGTCAAAAGCGGACAGTCATGCCGACGTGACTCGCCGTGAACCCAAGCCGCTTGTAGAAGCGCTGCGCATCTGTTCGCGTCTGATGCGTCAGCAGTTCGACCAAATTGCAGCCGCGCGCTTTCGCTTCCGTCACCGCCCATTGCACCAATTGCTCGCCGATGCCGCGGCTGCGCCAATCGGAAGCAACGCGGACGTCTTCGAGCAAACCGCGCAAGCCGCCTTGCGAGCTGAGACCCGGCAGGATCGCGAGCTGCAGGCAGCCGACCACCCTGCCCTCGCTCTCGGCAACCACGAGCTGGATATTTTGATCGCGCTCGACCCGCGCGAATGCCTCGTAATAGGACGCAGGCAACGGATCTTCCACGCGCTCGCGTGCGCTCCCGAGATGATCGTCGGCGAGCATCGCCACGATCGCAGCAACATCCTCACGGCGCGCGGGACGAATGGAAACGGATTCGGTGTTCATTGAGTTACTCCTGCCTCAGCGCGCCTAACGCACCTTGGGAAGCCCGAGAAAGGTCTCGGCTTCGCCGATCCAGCGGCGGATGGCGGCATAACGACCGAGATCGAAGCCGCCTTCATGCGCGACGCGCGTATAGGCAAGCAGCGAGACGTCGGCGAGCGAAACTGCATCGCCGGCGAAGAAGCGGCTTGCCGCCAGATGCTGCTCCATGCGATCGAGCGCCGCATAGCCGCGCTTGACCTTTTCAGGGTCGAGCTCGGAGGCGTCCCTGCCGAGATAGACGAGCTGGAAGCGGCACACCGCGATATAGGGCTCGTGGCTGTATTGTTCCCAGAACAGCCATTCGTCCATCTTCGCGGCAGTGAAGGCATCGCGCGGAATGAGCGCACTGTCGCGCGCGAGATAGCGGATGATGGCATTGGATTGCGCCAGCGTGCGACCTTCGTCGAAGGCCACCGTCGGCACCTGGCCGGCGCCGTTCATCCTCAGGAATTGCGGCGTGCGGCTTTCGCCCTTGCGAGTGTCGATCTCGATCCACTGATAGGGCAGCGCGAGCTTATCGCAGACCCACTTCACCTTCAGACAATTGCCGGAATTGGTATCGCCGTAGATCCGCATCGCTGCCCCCGCGTTCGGCGACAGAGCATCAGGACGGAGGCGGCCTGTCAATCGCGGCGCGCACGCGCGTCAGAACTTGTAGCCGAGACCGGCGCGGACGGTATTGATGCTGGTGTCGACTGATGACGTAAAGCGAACGTATTCCCACTCCGCCCGCAGAAACAGGCCTGCACACAGCATCGCATCGACACCAATACCGGTGGAGTAGCCATAGATCAGGTGACTATAGAGACCATCTGTGGCGGACAGATTGACATTGATTGTTTGAAAGGGCGCCGACTGGTTGAACTGAGTCCCGGTGATCTCGGCAGTCTTGGTGATGTTGGCTTGCCCAAGTGCAATGCCTCCGAACAGATAAGGCAAGAAAGAGCCGACGGCGTAGCCGCCGCGAATGCGGAGCGTTCCCATATCGGAGATCGCTATCGAGCTCGTGCTTTTGTACGTGATGTCGTCCAGAAAACTCAGAGGATCGACAAAGGAGCGCCCCATGGTGCCGGTCGCCGAGCCGCCGAACTTGCCATGTATGTAATTGACCTCGACGCCGAGCACGACATCGTCCCATTGCCCGTTGTAACCGGCGAAGGCGCCATAGCCATGACCATGTGATGACACCTTGCCGCCGCCCACTGGCCAGCTCGATACCTGTCCGCCGGCTTCGATCGAAGTATTGGCAAGCAAGGCAGCCGCAACAGTTCTAGTAGAACCGGTGAAATTCATATCGGATGTCCCGTAGCTTCCCTGGGCGCCGATATAGCTTCCTTGCCAGTTGACGTTGGAGTTGCTCAAGCCGTCTGTGAAGCCGCCGCGCAGGATCGGCAGGTCAGAGAGATCAGCCGCGTGCGCCGCAGAGATCGTCCCCAACATCGCCGCCGCCAACAAAAGCCTACGCATCGAACGCTCCATCGAACTCGAACTTTCGCTCGTGATCATGGCTCGTTAACCTTAACCAATGGTTGCGTCGGAGCCTTTCGTCGCCGCCCGCCATGAAAAATACGCAAAGCAAAACGGCGCGGGATGATCCCGCGCCGTTAAGAAGTCCTAACCGATCAGGCTGACGATCAGCCCTTGGTGACGAGCGGCGGCATGTAGGCCGGCGGGCTGTCGAGATTCCAGCGCACGCCGAGCTTCAGGTCGTGCGAGGTGATGTCCTTGAACTTGAAGACGTTGCCCGTGGTTCCCCCGGTGTAGGTCGACAAAACACCGGTTTGCCCCTCACCCATATCGACATAGCTATAGGCAAGTTCGAGGACGAGGTTGGGATTGACCTTGTATGCGAGACCCGCGTGGGCAGCCCACGCCAAGTTCCACTTCGAACCGGTCGGTGCGCTCGAGAAGCTCGCGGTCGAGAACGCAAGATCGTTGATGCCGGTGTCGGTGAAGTTCGAGATGGAGACGCGTGCGCCGCCAACGCCCGCGCCGATGAACGGCGTGATGCACCACCAGGTGCCCAGGTCGACATACGCGTTCGCCAACACCAGCCATTCGGACTTGGATGCACTGTAATTGTCGATCCCGCTGTAGGGCACGCCGCCCGCGGTTCCGGTGAAACGATCCGTTCCCTTGAAATTCGAATTGCCGCGATACTGCCCGGTCACGTCCGCGCGGAACCAATTGTTGAACCGGTAACCCGCGCCGAGCCCAAAGATGCCGGCCGTGTCGAACGACGCCTGCTGATTGAACGAGGTGAGCTGCGAATAGGCGGACTCGCGACCGTAGTGGAGATCGCTTGTCTTCTGATTGCTGAAGCCGACGTCGCCGCGCAGATACCAGCCACCGAAATCGGCGGGCGGAGCCGGGGGCGCGTACATCGGAGGGGGCGCCGCGATCGGCATGTCGGCGGCGAACGCCATCGATGAGATCAGGGTTGCCGCACCCGCGGCAAGGAGAGACTTAACGCTACGCATTGGCTTCGTCCTTTTGGCCGGTGAGGCAAATACGGCGCCTCACGTTCTGGAAACTCACGGCCCGGACGATGCCAGCAAATGTTTAAGCGCCACTTAACCCTAATTTTTAAGGTTGATTTTTTCTAACTGCACACGCGCGTGCGGCGCGAGCGTTGCAAAAATGCAGCGCAAATACGACGCCGTCGCCGCATTTCCTAACGATGTATGAAGCCGCGTTGCAGCAAGACAGGATATGTTAACGCGCGTGCCGCGGCAGCTTGGGCAGGAACACCGCAAGCAGGCCGATCGCCGGGAGGTAAGCGCAGACCTGGTAGACGAACGCGATCGAGGTGTGGTCGGCGAGCTTGCCGAGCACGGCGGCGCCCAAGCCGCCGATGCCGAAGGCGACACCGAAGAACACGCCGGAGATCATGCCGAAGCGATGCGGCACCAGCTCCTGCGCGAACACGATGATCGATGACGTCGTCGAGGAGATGATCAGGCCGATGATCACTGATAGCACCGCGCTCGCATAGAGCCCGGCATAGGGCAGCGCCAGCGTGAACGGCAGCGCCCCCAGGATCGAGATCCAGATCACGATCTTGCGGCCGAAGCGATCGCCCAGGGGACCACCGAGAAAAGCGCCGACCGCGTTCGCGGCGAGGAAAATGAAGAGATACATCTGCGCGGCTTGCGTCGACACGCCGAAGCGGTCGATCAGATAAAAGATGTAGTAGCTCGACAGGCTCGAGACGTAGAGCTGTTTCGAGAACAGCAGCGCGACCAGCACGAGGAGCGCAACGACGACGCGACGCGAGCTCGGCGCGTCGGGATGGGCTTGAGCGACCGCGGTCTTCTTCGCCTTGATCTGCGGTTCGTACCAGCGGCCGATGCGCCAGAGGATGAGGATCGCGAGGAAGGCGATCGAGGAGAACCAGGCGATGCTGCCCTGCCCGAACGGCACGACGATGAGCGCGGCGAGCACCGGTCCCATCGAGGTGCCAAAACTGCCGCCGAGCTGGAACACCGATTGCGCAAAACCGTAGCGGCCGCCGGAGGCGAGCCGCGCGATGCGCGCCGATTCCGGGTGAAACACCGCCGAGCCGAGGCCGACCAGCGCGGCGGCGACGAGGATGACCAGATATTGGTGGGCGGCACTGAGCAGCAGCAGACCGAAGAAGGTCGAGGCCATGCCGATCGACAGCGAATAGGGCTGCGCCTTCTTGTCGGTGTAGTGGCCGACCACCGGCTGGAGCAGCGAGGCCGTGAACTGGAAGGCCAGCGTGATCATGCCGATCTGCGCGAAGTCGAGTGCGTAGGTGTCCTTCAGGATCGGATACACGGAAGCGATCAGCGACTGCATGGTGTCGTTGAGAAAGTGCGAGAAGCTGATGCCGGCAAGCACGACATAGGCCGGCCCTGCGGCCTTGGCGGCGGATGCCACGTCGCTGACGATGACGGGCTCGGTCAGCGTTTCCTCTGAGACGACGACTGGCTTGTTCAATGGAGCATCCCGGCCGGCGCGGCAGATTGCCGCGACAAGCTAGTTACGCTGCGCGCGGCGAGCGATCCACCGCCAATCGTCGATGGCTGGGATGCGCTTCGCTCTTCCCGCCTGAGGGAGTTCGTAGCCCGGATGGAGCGCAGCGCAATCCGGGGCCGGGGGGCCGGGGGCCGCAGACCCGGGTTGTGGGGGGGGCCGGCGGGGGGGGCAAGGGGTG